>JAIRQU010000001.1 GCA_031256305.1 Burkholderiaceae bacterium | reverse complement strand
GGTTTTTGGCGGCGCGCTGTGCGGGCTGGCCGGGGCGTACCTGTCGCTGATCTACACCCCGCTGTGGGTCGAAAACATGGTCGCGGGCCGCGGCTGGATTGCGCTGGCGCTGACCACCTTTGCCACTTGGCGGCCCGCGCGCGTGCTGCTGGGCGCGTATCTGTTTGGCGGCGTGACGATGCTATCGTTCCAACTGCAAACCCTGGGCGTGCAAATTCCCAGCCCGTTTTTAACCATGCTGCCGTATCTGGCCACGGTCGTGGTGCTGGCGCTGATCTCGCGCAACCCGGCCTGGATCCGCGCCAACATGCCCGCGTCGCTGGGCAAGCCGTTTCGTCCCGGCACGTAAGGGCGCGGGAACGGGTTATTGCGTCTTTATGCCCGTCAAAGTTCAAGCTGCCTAAGGTAGGCCCTGAACCCCGCCCCCAGCTTGGGATGTTGCAGCGCCAGCTCGACGGTGGCCTGCAGAAAGCCTTCCTTGCTGCCGCAGTCGTAACGCTTGCCCTCGTACTGGTAGGCGTAAACGGCCTCCTTGGTCATGAGCCGGGCGATGGCGTCGGTCAACTGGATTTCGCCGCCCGCGCCCGGCGGTTGCTGGCGCAATTCACCGAAGATGCGCGGGGTTAGCACGTAGCGCCCGGCCACGCCCATGTGCGAAGGCGCGTCCTGCGGCGCGGGCTTTTCCACGATGCGCTCCACGCGCATCAGCCGCTGGCCCGCGCCGGGGCCAGCCACGATGCCGTAGCGCTGCACCTGATCCGGCGGCACTTCCTGCACCGCCAGCAGGGAACAGCCCAGTTCCTGATAAGCGCCCGCCATTTGCTGCAACACGCCTTGACCATTCCCCGCGCCTTGCGGCCCGGTCATCAGGTCATCGGCCAGCAATACGGCAAAGGGCTGCTCGCCCACGATGGGCGCGGCGCACAACACCGCGTGTCCCAAACCCAGCGAGCGCGGCTGGCGCACGTAAGAGCAATCCATGTCCGCCGGCTGCACCGCGCGCACGGTGGCCAGCATCTCGGACTTGTCCGCCGCCTCCAGCTCGCTTTCCAGCTCATAAGCGGTGTCGAAGTGATCCTCGATGGCGCGCTTGCTGCGCCCGGTAACGAACACCATGTGCCGCACGCCAGCCGCATAAGCTTCTTCCACCGCGTACTGGATCAGGGGCTTGTCAACGATGGTCAGCATCTCCTTGGGACTGGCCTTGGTGGCGGGCAAAAAGCGCGTGCCCAGCCCCGCCACGGGGAACACGGCGATGCGGATGGGATGAGAAATGGAAGACATATTGGTAAACGATGATGCCACACGGAGGACAATCGTCCCATGCCGCAAACCTTGGAACAATGGCTGGCGCACGCCGAGCGTCTGCATCCCAAAGCCATCGACCTGACGCTCGACCGCGTGCGCGCGGTGGCTGCGCGCATGGCGTTGCGCCTGAGCTGCCCGGTGTTCACCGTGGCGGGCACCAACGGCAAAGGTTCGACCTGCGCGTTGCTGGAAGCCATGTTGACGCACGCGGGCTATCGCGTGGGCACGTACACCTCGCCGCACCTGGTGCATTACGAAGAGCGTTGCCGTCTGCGCGGTGAAATGGCGGATGCGCACACGCTGGCCGCCGCTTTTGCCCGCGTGGAAGCCGCGCGCGGCGGCGCGCCCCTGACCTATTTCGAGTTCGGCACGCTGGCCGCGCTGGACGTGTTCGCGCACGCCGCGCTGGATGCGGTGATTCTGGAAGTGGGCCTGGGCGGGCGGCTCGATGCCGTGAACGTGATCGACGCCGACTGCGCCATCATCACCAGCATAGCCCTGGATCACACCGAACTGCTGGGCGGCACGCGCGAGGCTATCGGCCGCGAGAAGGCGGGCATCCTGCGCCCAGGCAAGCCCGCTATCGTCAGCGACCCCGCGCCGCCGCGCAGCGTGATCGACCATGCGCAAGCCATCGGCGCCGACCTGCGGCTGATCGGGCGCGATTTTCATTACGAAGGCGACCGTCAGCAATGGGCTTGGCGAGGCCGCGAGCGCCGTTACGCCGGGCTGGCGCACCCGGCGCTGCGCGGGGCCAATCAACTGGCCAACGCATCGGGCGCGCTGGCCGCGCTGGAAGCCTTGCACGCGCGGCTGCCGGTTACGGCGCAGGCCGTGCGGCTGGGGCTGGCGACCGTGGAACTGCCCGGGCGCTTCCAGATCGTGCCGGGCCAGCCCGCGCTGGTGCTGGACGTGGCGCACAACCCGCACGCGGCGGCGGCGCTGGCGCTCAATCTGGACGCGATGGGCTTCTACCCGGCCACGCACGCGGTGTTTGGCGCAATGGGCGACAAGGACTACCCGGCCATTCTGGCGCGCATGGACGCGCTGATCGACCACTGGTACTTTACCGGCCTGCCCACGCCGCGCGCGGCCAGCGGCGCGCAATTGCAGGCGGCCTGGCAAGCGGCCACGCGGCGCAAAGACGCGGACGCGCAAGTTTTCGCCAGTCCGCTGCAAGCGCTGGCCGCCGCCGCCGCCGCCGCGACCCCGATGGATAGAATTATTGTTTTCGGGTCGTTCTATACCGTGGGCGGCGTTCTGGCGCAGGGCGCGCCGCGACTGACTGCGGGACGGCCCAGCCCCGCAGTGCATTGACCCGCGCGGGTTATTCATTTCCCAGGCATTCATGGCTTTTTTCAAGTTCCGCAAAAACAGCCCCTCCCCGCAAGACCCGCCGAGCGCCCGCGGCGAAACCGGCGCGCCGGCCGAAACCGTGGAAAACCTGCGCCGCCGCGCACTCTACCGGCTCATCGGCGCGGCGGTGCTGGTGCTTATCGCCATCATCGGCTTTCCGATGCTGTTCGACACCCAGCCGCGCCCGGTTACCGTTCAGGCGCCGATCATCATTCCCGACCGCAACGCCGCGCTGCCGCTGACGCTGCCCGCCTCGGCAACTGCCGCGCATACCATCACCGCGGCGGTGCAGCCCGCTTCGTCCACAGTGCCCGCCGCAGCCAGCCTTGGCTCCGGGGAAGAGGTGCTTGCCCCGGCTGGCGGCCAGTCCGCACCCGACGCAACGCCTACGGCCAGCGGCGCAGTGGTATCCGCCGTGCAAGAGAATGTTCCGGCCAGGCAGCCCGGCAAACAGGCCGCGCCGCAAGCGGCGAAACAACAGACCGCCAAGCCACAGACGGACGCCAAATCACAGGCGGCCAGACAGCAAGCCGCTGAAAAGCGCAAGGCCGACGCGCAAGCCAGGCGCCAGCGTGAGCAGGCCGCCGATGCCGCGCGCGCCCGCGCATTGCTCGAAGGCAAGGACGCGCCGGTTGCCAGTGCGCCCCCGGCACGCAATGCCAGCGCCCATGCGCAAGCAGCGGGGCATTACGTGATCCAGATCGGCGCATTCGCCAGTGCGCAGTCCGCGCAGAGCGCGCGCCAGAAAGCCCAGCGCGCCGGGGTCAAGGCTTATACCCAGACCGTGACCACCAGCGCCGGCCCGCGCACCCGCGTGCGCGCCGGGCCATTCGCCAGCCGCGACGAGGCCGCGCAAGCCCTGTCCAGGCTCAAGCAGACGGGCCTAAACGGCAGCATCGTTACGCCATAAAGGCAGCGCCTTGCTCAACTTGCCCAACCTGCCCGGTCTGCCCAACTTAAACAATCTGCCCAGTTTGAGCGGTCTGCCCAGCCTGAGCGGCTTGAACGCGGCGGTTGCGCTCGATTGGGTGCTGCTGGCGGTACTGCTGATTTCGTGCCTGATCGGCATGTGGCGCGGGCTGGTCTATGAGGCGCTGGTGCTGGCCGGCTGGGTGGCGGCCTTTTTGGCCGCGCGCTGGGGCGGCCCCCTGGTTGGCGCCTTGCTGCCGTTGGGCGGCACATCGGCCGCGCTGCGCACCGGCCTGGGCAGTACGCTGACGTTCATTGCCGTGGCGTTCGTGTGCGCGGGCATTTCCTGGCGCATCCGCCGCGGCGTGCGCATCGCGGGAATGCGGCCCGTCGATGGCTTGCTGGGCGCGGTGTTCGGCGCGGCGCGCGCGCTGATCCTATTGTTGGTTGCCGTGGCGCTGGCCCATCTCACGCCGCTGACGCAGACCGCGTGGTGGCGCGCCTCGGCGGGCGTGCGCTGGCTGGAAATGGCATTGCGTCAAATCTATCCATATCTGCCGCCGGAAGCCGTGCGTTACCTGTCGGCGTGACAATTTAAATTTTCGGGAAGTATTCACCATGTGCGGCATCGTCGGCGTCGTCAGCCAGTCGCCCGTCAACCAGCTCATCTACGACGCGCTGCTGCTGCTCCAGCACCGCGGCCAAGACGCGGCGGGCATCGTCACGCAGCACGAGGGCAAGTTCTACATGCACAAGGACAAGGGCATGGTGCGCGATGTATTCCGCACGCGCAACATGCGCGCCCTGCCCGGTGCCAGCGGCTTGGGCCAGGTGCGCTACCCCACGGCGGGCAGCGCCGAAAGCGAGGAAGAAGCCCAGCCCTTCTACGTCAATGAACCCTTCGGCATCGTGCTGGCGCACAACGGCAATCTGACCAACGCGCATGCGCTGCGCGCGCAACTGATCGCCACCGACCATCGTCACATCAACACCGACAGCGACAGCGAGGTGCTGCTCAACGTTCTGGCGCACGAGCTGGAATGCGCCACGCGCGGCAAGCCGGGACTGCAAGCGGACGACGTATTCGCCGCCGTGGCCGGAGTGCACCGGCGCGTGCGCGGCTCGTATGCCGTGGTGGCGCACATCGCCGGGCATGGCCTGCTGGCCTTCCGCGACCCGTATGGCATCCGGCCCTTGTGTATCGGACGCGGCGCGCAAGGCGTGGTGATGGCCGCCAGCGAAACCGTGGCTATCGAAGGCACTGGCCACGCGCCTGAGCGCGCCATCGCGCCCGGCGAGGCGGTGTACGTCACGCTGGACGGCGCGGTGCATGCGCGCCAGTGCGCGCAGCGGCCCACGCTCAAGCCCTGCATTTTCGAGTTCGTCTATCTGGCGCGGCCCGATTCAACGCTCGACGGCATCTCGGTCTATCAGGCGCGCCTGAACATGGGCAAGACGCTGGCGCAGCGCGTGATTTCCACCGTGCCGCCCTCGGAAATCGACGTGGTGATCCCCATTCCCGAATCGAGCCGCCCCAGCGCCACCGAACTGGCCGCCATGCTGGGCAAACCCTACCGCGAGGGGTTCGTCAAGAACCGCTACGTGGGCCGCACCTTCATCATGCCCGGCCAGGCGGTGCGCAAGAAGTCGGTGCGGCAAAAGCTCAATGCCATCGGCAGCGAATTTACGGGCCGCAACGTGCTGCTGGTCGACGACTCCATCGTACGCGGCACCACCAGCCGCGAAATCGTGCAGATGGCGCGCGAGGCCGGCGCGCACAAGGTCTATATGGCCAGCGCCGCGCCGCCGGTGCGCCACCCCAACGTCTATGGCATCGACATGCCGACCAAGGACGAGCTGGTGGCGCATGGCCGCAGCGTCGAGCAGATCCGCCAGATCATCGGCTGCGATGCGCTGATCTATCAGGACCTGGCGGCCATGCAGCGCGCCATCGGCAGCCTCAACCCGGCGCTCGACGGCTTCGACGCCTCGTGCTTTGACGGCATCTACGTCACCGGCGACATCACCGAGGACGGCATTGCGCAAATGCAGCGGGAGCGCGTGCAGCGCCAAAGCGCGCAAGACATGGCGGCCTGATACGCTAGCCATTCCATACGGAGACCTGCACCATGCCAACTTCTGAAGCCGCTCTGCACGCCTTGCCCGCCGGCCTGCACCCCGACACGCTGGCGCTGCGCGTGGGGCTGGAAAGCAGTCCCTACGGCGAGCATTCCAGCGCCATCTACCTGACCAGTTGCTTCGTGCAGCCCAGCGCCGAATCGTCCGCGCGGCGCTTTGCGGGCGAGGAAGATGGCTACACCTACACCCGCACCAGCAACCCGTCGGTCACGGCGTTCGAGCGGCGGCTGGCCGCGCTGGAAGGCGCGGAGGCCGCCGTCGGCACGGCTAGCGGCATGGCGGCCATTCTGCTGACGTGCATAGCGCTGCTCCAGGCGGGCGACCACGTGATTTGCTCGCGTTCGGTATTCGGTTCCACCATCAAGCTGCTGGGCACTGAGCTGGCGCGCTTTGGCGTGCGGACCACTTTCGTTTCGCAAACCGACGTGGCCGAATGGCGCGCCGCCATGCGGCCCCAAACCCGCCTGCTGCTGGCCGAAACGCCGACCAACCCGCTGACCGAAATCTGCGACATCCGCGCCTTGGCCGATGTGGCGCACGGCACGGGCGCGCTGCTGGCCGTTGACAACAGCTTTGCCACGCCGGCGCTGCAAAAGCCGCTGGCGCTGGGGGCGGACCTGGTCATCCATTCAGGCACCAAATATCTGGACGGGCAAGGCCGCGTCATGGCCGGCGCGGTGTGTGGCAGCCGGGCGCTCATCGAAGACAAGCTCACCCCCTTCAACCGCACCGCGGGCATGGCGCTTGCGCCCTTCAACGCCTGGGCCGTACACAAGGGCCTGGAAACGCTGGCCGTGCGCATGCAGGCGCAAAGCCGCAACGCGCTGCACGTGGCGCAATGGCTGGAGCGCCACCCCGCCGTCGCGCGCGTGATCTACCCCGGCCTGCCCTCGCACCCGCAGCACGCGCTGGCCATGGCGCAGCAAGGCGGCTGCGGCGGCGCGGTCGTCGCCTTCAGCGTCAAGAGCGGCACGCCCGAACAGGCGCGCCAGCGCGCCTTCCACGTCATCGACAGCGTGCGCGTGTGCAGCGTCGCCACTAATCTGGGCGACGTAAAAACCATCATCTGCCACCCCGCCAGCACCTCGCATGGCCGCCTGACCGAACAGCAGCGCCAGGACGCCGGTGTAACGCAGGGCCTGATCCGGCTGGCCGTGGGGCTGGAACATCCCGGCGACATCCACACCGACCTGGCGCGCGGGCTGGATACCTGCCCGGACCTACCGTGAATCCATGACCGAACCGACCGCTACCCCATCCCAACCCCAGCGCGTGCGCACGCGCTTTGCGCCTTCACCCACCGGCTTCATTCATCTGGGCAACATCCGCTCGGCGCTGTACCCGTGGGCCTACGCGCGCGCGCAGCACGGCGACTTTATCTTGCGCATCGAAGACACTGACCTGGAACGCTCCACGCAAGCAGCCGTCGATGTGATCCTGGAAGGCATGGCGTGGCTGGGCCTGGATCACGACGAAGGCCCGTACTACCAGATGCAACGCATGGCGCGCTACCGCGAAGTGCTGGCCGGGCTGGTCGAGCGCGGCCTGGCCTACCCGTGCTGCATGGCGCAGCAGGAACTGGACGCACTGCGCGAGCGGCAACTGGCCGCCAAGCAAAAGCCGCGCTACGACGGCGCCTGGCGGCCCGAACCGGGCAAGACCCTGCCGTCCGCGCCGCCGGGCGTCAAGCCCGTGCTGCGCTTTCGCAACCCGCAAGACGGTGTGGTGGCGTGGGACGACAAGGTCAAGGGCCACATCGAAATCAGCAACGCGGAACTGGACGATCTGGTCATCGCCCGGCCCGATGGCACGCCCACCTACAACTTCTGCGTCGTCGTCGATGACATCGACATGCGCATCACCCACGTCATCCGGGGCGACGATCACGTCAACAACACGCCGCGCCAGATCAACATCTTTCGCGCCCTGGGCTGCCCGCCGCCGGTGTACGCGCACCTGCCCACCGTGCTGAACGAGCAGGGCGAGAAAATGAGCAAGCGCAACGGCGCCAAGCCCGTCACGCAATACCGCGACGAAGGCTTTTTGCCCGACGCCATGCTCAACTACCTGGCGCGCCTGGGCTGGAGCCACGGCGACGACGAAATTTTCAGCCGCGCGCAGTTCCTGCAATGGTTCGACCTGGACCACCTGGGCCGCAGCGCCGCGCAGTTCGACGAAGCCAAGCTGCGCTGGGTCAACGCCCAGCACCTCAAGAGCATGACCGGTGCCGCGCTGGCCCCGCTGGCCGTGCAGCACCTGGCGCGGCGCGGCATCAACGCCGACGAGCGGCTGCCCGCCATCTGCGAGCTGTTCAAGGACCGGTGTGAAACCACCGTGCAACTGGCCAACTGGGCGCAGGCGTTCTATGCCGACGTGCATCCCTTGGCCGAGGATATCGCCAAGCACGTTATCGCCACCGCGCGCCCCGCCCTGGCGCAATTGGCCAGCCTGCTCGAAAGCGCGCCGTGGGACGCGCCCGGCATCGCCGCCGCCATCAAGGCCACGCTGGCCGCGCACGGTTTAAATATGCCGCAACTGGCCATGCCCGCGCGCGTGCTGGTCATGGGCGCGCCGCAAACCCCATCGCTGGATGCGGTGCTGGCACTGCATCGGCGCGAAACCGCGCTGGCGCGCTTGCGCAGCATCCCGGCGTGACGCAAGACGCGCTGGGGGTAACACCGTTTCGAGCTATAATACATAGCTTGACACTTTTCGGGG
The DNA here is from genome assembly GCA_031256305.1 of Burkholderiaceae bacterium. Classification (GTDB taxonomy): domain Bacteria; phylum Pseudomonadota; class Gammaproteobacteria; order Burkholderiales; family Burkholderiaceae_C; genus Ottowia. The sequence goes on along the minus strand of JAIRQU010000001.1, from coordinate 45 downwards.
GTATAGCTCAGCTGGGAGAGCGCTTGCATGGCATGCAAGAGGTCA
>JAIRQU010000174.1 GCA_031256305.1 Burkholderiaceae bacterium | reverse complement strand
CCGATCAAACGCCCAAGCGTAAATCCGGTAAATCCGGCAAATCCGCCCGGAAATCCCCGGACCCAGACGCCAAGGCCAGCGCACGGCCCGTAACCAAGGCTGCGTCCAGGAAAGACGGGGCGCGCGCCGGGCGCGCCAGCAAAAAAGGCCGCGCTACCGGGGCGATCAAGCGCGCCGGTTCTTCCGCCCGGAAGTCATGAATTGACCGTTGCGTGGCGAACTATCGACATAGCCATTGAAGATGGCTGCTGTGCTGGTAAAAACCAGGCTGGTTTTTCATGCCGCCAGAAACCGGTAGAAATTGCGCAGCATTCCGGCGGTTACGCCCCAGATGAACCAGTCATGTGGCGGGCCGCCAAATGCGGCGGGGCCGTGCCAAGGCATGGAGAACCATTCGTATGCCCGCGCCGGGCCGCCGGGGCCGCTGTCCTGCATGTAGCGATGCCAGCGATGATGTGCCGGATTCATCAAAAATGATAGCGGAACTTCAAATATCTGCGCCACTTCAACCGGGTTTTGGCGCGGCGTAAAGTCGGGGTCGATGAGTGCAACCACGGGTGTGACGTTGTAGCGCGAACTGGTCACGTAAGGCGGCAGCAGGCCCAACACCTGCGCTGCCGCCGGGGGCAAGGCGATTTCTTCGCCAGCCTCGCGCAGGGCGGTGGCGGCCGGGTCGCGGTCTTGCGGGTCGGCCTGTCCGCCCGGAAAGGCGATCTGCCCGGCGTGCGTGCGCAGTTGCGTGGTGCGCTCGGTTAGCAGCACCGTCAAGCCGCCGGGGTGCGTAACCAACGGCATCAGCACCGCCGCGCGGCGCGGCGCGGCGCTGGCAAGGCGCGGTTCTTGCCGCACATCGGGTGCCCAAGCGGGCGGGTGGCGGAAGCGCACGCGCAGGGCGTCGGGCGTTAGATGTTCGGGCGGCACCGGCGGCAAATCAGGCAACGGCAGCGCGGGCACGGCGCGCGGGTCGAAGCCCGGCAAGACCGAGAGCGCTTGTACAGCCTTGCCCATATCACCCGGCCAGCAAATTGTCGAAAGGCTTGCGGCTCTTGAAACGGTACGCACCGAAGTCACGCTGGTCGGTAGTGAGGATGCGGCCGTGGCCCAAATGCTCGGCCAGTAATACCAGGGAAGCGTCTGCCAGATCCATCGGCAAACTGGCATAGCGTGCCATCAGGTGCGCCAACCGTTCGGTTTGCGGTGCGGCCCACTGCCAGACAGCGATGCCACCAGCAGCAGCATCAAGCAGCAACGCCTGCGCTGCGTCAGTGCTGATCCAGCGCATGAGCAGATACGTGGCCTCGGTCAGTACCGGCCAAGTGGTGACCCAACCTTCACTCTGTGTATGCAGCGCCTGCGTTGCGCGCACATGCCACGCATCGGTGGCATCAGCCAACGCGTAGAAAAAACCGGCGTCAGCGATGATCACGCGCGGCCTTTTGGCATTTTCCCAAACGCTTTTCTGGACGTTTGAACCGCTGCAATAGATTGACCCAAATAAGGTACGGTTGGTTCATGCACAGCAAGCAAAACGTTTTGATGCTTGGCATCCCAGCCCTCGGCCAGACGCGCTTTATAGCTGTCGGCTATATCACTGCGTCCGCTACTGCCGCAACCGACAAAAGCCGCGAAATGCGTCAGCCCGCTGCGTTGTGCTCGCAATTGATCGTAGTAGTGCTGCACGCTGGCGCGCAGCACCTCGCTGACCCCCGTACCGGTGATTTCGGCTAAGTAGTTGAGCTGCTGCTCAGCCTCACCATCAAAACGTGCGTTTACCCTCATAAAAAACATCCTTCAGAACATTATTGTCAGTCATTGTATGACAAATTCAATTCCGTTTTTACCCCGCCCACCGGCGCGCGTTGTGCCACAGTTGCATCCAGGGGCTGAAGGCGCTGGCTTGACCATTGGTCCAACTCATCTGGATATTGCGGAATACCCGCTCGGGGTGCGGCATCAGGGCGGTAAAGCGCCCGTCGGCGGTGGTGACGGCGGTCAGGCCGCCGGGGCTGCCGTTGGGGTTAAAGGGATAGCGTTCGGCGGGCGCGCCGTGGTTATCGACAAAGCGCAGCGCGGCGATGGCCTGGGCCGGGTCACCGCGCTGGCTGAAGTCGGCGTAGCCTTCGCCGTGCGCCACCGCGATGGGCAGGCGGCTGCCAGCCAGGCCCGCAAAAAACAGGCTGGGCGAATCCAGCACTTCAACCAGCGACAGCCGGGCCTCGAAACGCTCGCTGCGGTTGACCGTGAAGCGCGGCCAGTGCTGCGCGCCGGGGATGATGGCGGCCAGTTCGGCGAACATCTGGCAGCCGTTGCACACGCCCAGGCCAAAGGTGTCGCCGCGCGCGAAGAATGCCTGGAACTGCTCGGCCAGGCACGGGTTGAAGGTAATGGAGCGCGCCCAGCCCACGCCCGCGCCCAGCGTGTCGCCGTAGCTGAAGCCTCCGCAGGCGACCAGTCCTCGAAAATCGGCCAGCCGCGCGCGGCCGGTTTGCAGGTCCGTCATGTGGACATCGACCGCCTCGAAGCCCGCCGCGTCGAAGGCGTAGGCCATTTCGACGTGCGAGTTGACGCCCTGTTCGCGCAGGATGGCCATTTTGGGACGACGGGCGCTGCCCATGACGAACGGGGCCGCAAACGGCGCGGCCAGCAGCTTTTGCGCGGCTGCGGGCAGGTACACGTGCAAGCCGGGATCTTGCGGATCGCCCGCGGCAGCGTGTTCGGCATCGGCGCAGCCGGGGTCGTCGCGTTCGCGGGCGATCTTCCAGCTCACGCTGTCCCAGACCTGTTGCAGGTCGCTTAAGCGGGCAGCAAAAATTTGCCGGGCGTCGCGCCAGATGGAAAGCTGCCCCTTGCCGGTATCGACCGGCGCGCTGGCCGGGCGCGTTTTGCCGATGGCGTGGCTGCACGCGCCCAGGCCGTGCGCGCGCAGGGTTTGCAGCGCCGCGTCACGCTCGGCGGTGCGCACCTGGATCACCGCGCCCAGTTCCTCGGCGAACAGCGCGCGCAGCGTCAGTTCGTCGCGCTGCGCGGCGATCTGTGCGGCCCAGTTCTTGGCGTCACCGTAGTCGGCCCGGCTGTCGCGGATGCCGTCGCCCTCGGTGACCAGCAGGTCGATGGTCAGCGCCACGCCGACCTGTCCGGCAAAAGCCATTTCCGCCACGCAGGCCAGCAGGCCGCCGTCGCTGCGGTCGTGGTAGGCCAGCAGCTTGCCTTGGCCGCGCAACTGGTTGATGGCGGCCACCAGACGCAGCAAATCCTGTGCATCATCCAGATCGGGCACGCCATCGGCCACGGGGCAGCCAGACTGCGCCAGCGTTTGCGCCAGCACGCTGCCGGCCAGGCGCTTTTTGCCGCGGCCCAGGTCGATCAGGATCAGCGTGGCGTCCGGCTCGACGCGATCCAGTTGCGGCGTGAGCGCGTCCCGCACATCGTCCAGCGCGGCAAAAGCGCTGACGATCAGGCTGACCGGCGAGACGACCTTGCGCGGCGCGCCTTGCGCGTCACTCCACTGCGTGCGCATGGACAGGCTGTCCTTGCCCACCGGAATGCCGATGCCCAGTTGCGGGCACAGTTCCAGCGCTACCGCGCGCACCGTGGCGACCAGCGCCGCGTCCTCGCCCGGCTCGCCGCAGGCGGCCATCCAGTTGGCGCTGAGTTTGACGCGCTCCAGACGGACCGGCGCGGCCAGCAGATTGGTGATGACCTCGGCCACCGCCATGCGGCCCGATGCGGGCGCGTCCAGCGCCGCCAGCGGCGCGCGCTCGCCCATGCTCATGGCCTCGCCGGCAAAACCGGCGTAATCGGCCAGCGTTACCGCACAGTCGGCCACGGGCACTTGCCACGGCCCGACCATCTGGTCGCGGTGCGTCAGGCCGCCCACCGTGCGGTCGCCGATGGTGATGAGAAAGCGCTTGCTGGCCACCGTGGGGTGGCCCAGCACGCGGATGACCGCGTCTTGCAGCGTCACGCCGTCCAGGTCAAGCGGCACAAAGCGCCGCGCCAGACTGGTCACGTCGCGCGTCATGCGCGGGGGCTTGCCCAGCAGCACATTCATGGGCATATCCACCGGCGGCGCGGCGGCGGCATCGGCCACCACCAGTTGCGGCGCATCAGTTGCCACGCCGACCACAGCAAAGGGGCAGCGTTCGCGCTCGCACAGGGCGCGGAAGGCGGCGAGCGATTCGGGCGCGATGGCCAGCACGTAGCGTTCCTGGCTTTCGTTGCACCAGATTTCCTTGGGCGCCAAGCCGGTTTCTTCCAGCGGCACGGCGCGCAGATCAAAGCGCGCGCCGCGCCCGGCGTCATGCACCAGTTCCGGGAAGGCGTTGGACAGGCCGCCCGCGCCCACGTCGTGAATTGCCAGAATCGGGTTGTCCGCGCCCAGCGCCTGACACTGGTTGATGACCTCTTGCGCGCGGCGCTGGATTTCCGGGTTGCCGCGCTGCACCGAATCAAAGTCCAGATGCGCCGCGTTGGCCCCGCTGGCCAGCGACGAGGCCGCGCCGCCGCCCATGCCGATGCGCATCCCCGGCCCGCCCAATTGAATCAGCAGCGCGCCCGCCGGGAATGCGCTCTTGTGCGTCAAGCGCGCGTCGATGTGGCCGATGCCGCCCGCGATCATGATCGGCTTGTGGTAGCCGCGCCGCACGGTCTGGCCCGGCGCGCCGGTTTCCAGTTCGTACTCGCGGAAATAACCGCCCAGATTGGGCCGGCCAAATTCGTTGTTGAATACCGCCCCGCCCAGCGGCGCTTCCAGCATGATGTGCAGCGGGTGCGCCAGGTGGCCGGGCTTGCCGTCGGCCTGGTCGCTCCAGCCGTCCCACAGGCGGCTGACGGCAAAGCCGGTCAGCCCTGCCTTGGGCCGCGCCCCGCGCCCGGTTGCGCCCTCGTCGCGGATTTCGCCGCCCGCGCCGGTGGCCGCGCCCGGAAAGGGGCTGATCGCCGTCGGGTGGTTGTGGGTTTCCACCTTCATCAACACGTGGCGCAGCTCGCGCCGCTTTTCGTAGCGGCTCGCGGCGGTTGCGGATGCGCGCGCGTCGAAGGTTTCCACCTCGCGCCCCTGCATCACCGCCGCGTTGTCGCTGTAGGCCACGATGGTGGGGCCGGGGTGCGCGGCCTCGGTGTGGCGGATCATGGCGAACAGGCTCTGCGCCTGCGCCGCGCCGTCAATCGTCCAGGCGGCGTTGAAAATCTTGTGGCGGCAATGCTCGCTGTTGGCCTGCGCGAACATCATCAGCTCCACGTCGGTCGGGTTGCGGCCCAGCCGGGTAAAGGCGGCGGCCAGGTAATCCATTTCGTCCTCGGCCAGCGCCAGGCCCCAATCGCGGTTGGCCTGCTCCAGTGCGGCGCAGCCCCGCGCCAAGACATCCAC
>JAIRQU010000013.1 GCA_031256305.1 Burkholderiaceae bacterium | reverse complement strand
AGCGCCAGCACGAACAGCGCCGGAACCAGTTGCCGCAAAGAACCGGGCTGCCTGTGCTTGCGCATTACGAAAGGCCGCCAGTAGCCATATTGCAACTGCTGACGGAAAAGCTGCGCCAGCCGCTCGCGTGGCTGGTACGCCGAATGAATGCGCGCGCTCTGCCACAGCCGCGCGCCGCCCAGACGCAGGCGTAGGTTGTGCTCATCGTCCTGGTTGCGCGCCAGCGTTTCGTCGAAATTGCCCCAGCGCTCGAACACCGCGCGCGGCCAACAGCCCAGATACACCGTATCGACCGGCCCTTCGTAATCACGCTGGCGCGAGCGCGCCCCACCCGTCACCCAGCGGCACTGGAACGCCGCCGCAATCGCCTGCCCGGTGGTCACTTGCCCCATTGCTCCCCGGCCCCGCGCCACCCACGGCCCGCCCACGTTGTCCGCGCCGGTGCGCGCCAGCGCCGCCAGGCACTCGGTCAGATAGTCCGGCGCGAATTGGGTATGCACGTCCAGCCGCGCGATCACCTCGCCACGCGCCGCGCCCAGCGCCACATTCAGGCCGCACGACACGATACGGCCGGGATTGTCGATGACGCGCAAGCGCGCATCGCGCGTCGCCCACGTCATCAGCGCTTCGCGCGTGCCATCGTCGCTCATGCCATCGGCAATCAGCAGTTCCATGTCCCAGTCCGGCGGCAATTGCTGCGCCAGCGCCGAGGCGCAAAACGCTTCGATGACCGCGCGCTCGTTGCGGCAGGGCACGATGACGCTGATGAGGCGCGTTACCGTCATGCCGCGCCCCGCATAATGACACTCTGTACACCACCACGCGCGAGGTCGCCATGGGATACGCCGAACGTCAGGTCGTCATGACCGCCGAGGAATTTCTGGACTGGGAAGCCGGACAGACGGAACGCCATGATTTCGTCGAGGGTGAGGTGTTCGCCATGGCGGGCGCGGAAGATCGGCATGTCACGGTCAGCCTGAACATCGCTATTGCACTGCGCCAGCACCTCTCTGGCACGCCTTGCCGCACCTTTATGGCGGACATGAAGGTTGCCGCAGCAGCCAATAACCACAGTTTTTTCTACCCCGACGTGGTCGTGACGTGCAGCGCAGCCGACCGCCAAAGCCCGCTGGTCAAGCGCGAACCAACCCTGATCGCCGAAGTACTCTCGCGCAGCACCGCCGCCTACGACCTGGGCAGCAAGTTCGCGCATTACCGGCAAATTCCCACGCTGCGTGAAATCGCCTTCATCGACCTGGACGCGCGCCGCGCTGACGTGTACCGCAGAGGCGCGGACGGCCTGTGGGTGCTGCATCCGTTCGACGCGGGCATGGACATGCAACTGGCCTCGATTGATCTGACGATCACCGCCGCCGCGCTGTTCGCGGACGTGGATGAAGCGTTTCTCGAATCCGGCACCCCGGGGCAACCACTGGCCTGAATTTTTCAAGACCGCGCTCCCCGGCGCCCGGCCAGCAAATCCCGATACAGCCGGTCCACGGCGTCCATCTGCGCCTTGCGGCCGCCCTCGCGCGCGATGCGCCCGGCGTTGGCCGCGCCGATGCGCCAGGCGTGCGCGTCATCATCGGCCAGCGTTTGCCAGCGCCGGGCCAGCGCGGCGGCATCGCCCGCAGGCACGAGCAAGGCGGGGTCGAGCCAATCGCGGTTGGCGGGCAAATCGCTAGCGATAACCGGCAGGCCGCAGGCCATGCTTTCCAGCACCGAGACGGATGTGGCATCGCTGACGGGTACGCTGATGGACAGCTTGCAGCGCGCCAGCACGGCGGCCATGCCCGCGTCGTCAAGCCTGCCGTGAAATTGCACCGCGCCCTGCAAGCCCAGCCGCGCCGTTTGCGCGCGCAACGCCGCTTCCAGCGATCCGCCGCCCAGCAGATGCAGCCGCCAGGCACGATCCGGTTGCCGCGCGCGCAGCAGCGCCAGTCCATCCAGAATCGTGTCGATGCGGTAATTGGCCTCCCAACTGCGCAGGCTCACGGCCTCGAAGCCGGGTTTGTCCGCCCACGGCGCGGGGGCAAAGCGCTCGCGCTCCACGCCCCAATGAATCAGGGCGGTGCGCACGCCGGGCGCGAAGGCGCGCGCGGCGGCCAGCAGATCGGGCGAAGCGCCGGTTACGGCATCGGCCCGGCGCAAGGTCCAGGCCGTCAGCAGACGTTTGAGCGCGCTTTCACGCGGCGTCACCAGCAAATCGCTGCCCCAGGCCGACATCACCACCGGCACGCCCGCGCGGCGCAGCCAGCCCGACGCGCGCGCCGCCAGATAACCATAGGACGTGACGTAATGCGCATGCACAATGCCCGGTTGCAGTCTCTGCAGCGCGCGCCGCGCCGCGCCCGCGCGCCAGAGCCAATCGCAGGAACACTCGGCCGGCGGCAGCGTGACTTGCCGCACGCCATGCAACGCCTCCAGCGTCTTTGGCGCGGGCCGCGCCGTCACCAGCGACACGCGCCAGCCGCGTGCGCGCATCTCGCGCGCCCAGCGTTGCATATGCACGCTGGCGGCGTCGCCAAGCAAAACCAGATGATCGCTGCTCATTGAATCCCGCGTTCAGTTTCGCGTTCGATTTCGGCTATGCGCGCTGCCCAGACTTCATAGGCAGGCAGCCATTCGGGGTGCGCCGCCAGCCAGCGCCGGTCGCCCTCGCGCACATCGCCCAGCGCGC
>JAIRQU010000125.1 GCA_031256305.1 Burkholderiaceae bacterium | reverse complement strand
CTTGCGTCCAGTGGGCCGCGCATTGAGGAGTGAGAGTCATACATCATGGCCTATAGTGAAAAAGTCATCGACCATTACGAACACCCGCGCAACGTCGGCTCTTTCGACAAGGGCGACGCGGCGGTGGGCACCGGCATGGTGGGCGCCCCCGCTTGTGGCGACGTAATGAAGCTGCAAATCAAGGTCAACCCGGCTACCGGGGTGATTGAGGACGCGCGCTTCAAGACCTACGGATGCGGTTCGGCCATCGCTTCCAGTTCGCTGGTCACCGAATGGGTCAAGGGCAAAACGCTTGATGAAGCCACGCAACTCAAGAACAGTCAAATTGCCGAGGAATTGGCGCTGCCGCCGGTCAAAATCCACTGTTCGATTCTGGCCGAAGACGCCATCAAGGCGGCCGTGGCCGACTATCGCGGCAAGCACCCCAATTGACCGGCGCGCTCCGCACCCGTCGGGCGTCTTGACGCTGGATTTTCAAAAGATGGCTGTTACCCTTACCGAAGCCGCCGCGCGGCACGTCAGCAAATACCTTGTCAAGCGCGGCAAAGGTGTGGGCGTGCGTCTGGGCGTCAAGACATCCGGTTGTTCGGGCCTGGCCTACAAGCTCGAATACGTTGATGAAATCGCGCCCGATGACGTGTTGTTCGAGCAGTACGGCGTCAAGCTGATGGTCGATCCCAAGAGCCTGGCCTACATCGACGGCACTGAGCTTGACTTCGTGCGCGAGGGTTTGAACGAGGGCTTCAAGTTCAACAATCCGAACGAAAAAGACCGCTGTGGTTGCGGTGAATCGTTTCGCATCTGACGTTGCCCGTGTCCGCAGTACCGCTCGACTTGCAATCCAATGATTTCGCGCTGCTGGGCTTGACCGAGCGTTACGCGCAGAATGCCGCCGACATCGACGCGCGCTGGAAGGCGCTGCAACGCCAAACGCATCCCGACCGTTTCGCGGCGCAGGGCGCGGCGGCGCAGCGCGTGGCCATGCAATGGTCCGCGCGCATCAACGAGGCGCGGCGGCGCTTGTCCGACCCGCTGGCGCGCGCGGCTTATCTGTGCGAGCTGCGCGGCGCGCCGATTCGCGCCGAGGACAATACCGCCATGCCGCTGGAATTTCTGGCGCGGCAAATGAGCTGGCGCGAAGCGCTGGACGAGGCCGATACGCCCGCCGCTTTCCAGGCGTTGCGTTTGCAGGTCGATGCCGCGCGGCTGCGCGCGTTTTCCGCGCTGGAATGGCTGCTCGATGAGCAGGGCGACGCCCCGGCGGCAGCGGCGCAAGTGAGAGCGCTGATGTTTATTCAGCGCTTGGCCGATGATCTGGAGCGGCGGCGTGAGCTGCGCCCGGCTTGATAATTGGATTCAATGGGGCTGCTGCAAATTTCAGAACCCGGGCAGTCGCCCGACCCGCACCAGCGGCGGGTGGCGGTCGGCATCGACTTGGGCACCACGCATTCGCTGGTGGCCGTGGTGCGCCACGGCGCGGCCCAATGCTTACCTGACGGCCAAGGGCGCGTGCTGTTGCCCAGTTGCGTGCGCTACCTGCCCGGCGGCGAACGGGAAATTGGCTGGGATGCGCTGACCGCGCGGTCCATCGATCCGGAAAACGCCATCGTTTCGGTCAAGCGTTTGATGGGGCGCGCCGTTGCTGACGTGGCTGGGCGCGACAAGCTGTCCTGCCACTTGATTGACCAGCCCGGCATGGCCGGCATTGCTACCGTGCAGGGCGTCAAATCGCCGGTTGAAGTCAGCGCCGAAATTCTGGCAACCCTGCGCCAGCGCGCCGAGGACTCGCTGGCCAGCGATCTGTACGGCGCGGTCATCACCGTGCCCGCCTATTTCGACGACGCGCAGCGCCAAGCCACCAAGGACGCGGCGCAACTGGCTGGCCTGACGGTGTTGCGCCTGATTAACGAACCGACGGCGGCGGCTATCGCCTACGGGCTGAACAATGCCGCCGAGGGGCTTTATACGGTATTCGACCTGGGCGGCGGCACGTTCGACATTTCCATTTTGCGCTTGGCGCGCGGCGTGTTCGAGGTCATCGCCACCAGCGGCGATTCGGCTTTGGGCGGGGACGACTACGACCAGGTATTGGCCGATTGGGTCGCCGCGCAAGCGCATGTACAGGCCGTCTCGCTGGCCGACCACGCCGCGCTCAAGACCGCCGCGCGGACTGCCAAGGAAGCCTTGTCTGCTACCGATACCGTGGCATTCCAGGCGCATGTGGCCGGCAGCGTTATTCAGCAAACCGTTACCCGCGCCGATTTTGAGGCCGCCACGCAGCCGCTTACCGGCCGCTGCATTGCCGTTACCCGGCAGGCGTTGAGCGATGCCAAACTTGCGCCCGCCGATGTGCAGGGCGTGGTACTGGTGGGCGGATCGACACGGATGCCCGGCATCCGCCGCGCGGTGGCAGACCTGTTTGGCCGCGCGCCGCTGACCAACCTCGACCCCGATCAGGTGGTGGCGCTGGGCGCGGCCATCCAGGCCAACCAATTGGCCGGTAACGGCGGCGCGGACGATCTGCTGCTGCTCGACGTGATCCCGCTGTCGCTGGGCATCGAGACGATGGGCGGTCTGGTCGAGCGTATCGTGCCGCGCAACCAGACTATTCCGGTGGCGATGGCGCAGGACTTCACCACCTACCAGGATGGGCAGACGGCCCTGGCCCTGCATGTGGTGCAGGGCGAACGTGAACTGGTGCGCGACTGCCGCAGTCTGGCGCGCTTTACGCTGAGCGGCATTCCGCCGATGACCGCCGGCGCGGCGCGCATCCGCGTGACCTTCACAGTTGATGCCGATGGCCTGCTGCATGTCTCGGCGCGCGAGCAGGCCAGCGGCGCGCAGGCCCAAATCGATGTCAAGCCCAGCTACGGCCTGAGCGACGAGCAAATCGCCGGCATGTTGCGCGAAGGTTTTGCCCGCGCGGGCGAAGACGCCGCCGCGCGCCGGTTGGCCGAAGCGCGGGTGGAAGCCGAGCGCCTGCTCATCGCTACCCAAAGCGCGCTCACGGCTGATGGCGCGCTGCTGGACGCGCCCGCGCGCGCCCAAATCGACGCGCTAATGCTCAGTCTGCGCGCCCTGGCCGCCAACAGCGCGGACGCCGCCGCCATCGAAGCGGCCACGCAGACGCTGGCGCGCGGCACCGAAGCCTTTGCCGCCGCGCGCATGAACGCCGGCATCCAGCGGGCGTTGTCGGGCAAGAACGTGGAGGCGCTGTAATGCCCATCGTCACCGTGCTACCGCACCCTGAATACTGTCCGCAAGGCGCGCAAATTCAGGCGCAGCCCGGTGCGTCGATCTGCGAAACGTTGCTCGAAAACGGCATCGCCATCGAACATGCCTGCGAGATGAGTTGCGCTTGCTCCACCTGCCACGTCATCGTGCGTCAGGGTTACGCATCGCTGCCTGCGCCCGATGAGCAGGAAGAAGACCTGCTCGACTGCGCCTGGGGCCTCACGCCGCAATCGCGCTTGTCGTGCCAGGCCATCGTCGGGCGCGAAGATCTGACCGTCGAAATCCCGCGCTATACCATCAACCATGCCAAGGAGAAAAACGCATGACTGCCCAAGGCTCCCAAGCCGCGCGCCAGATCGTGCTGGATACCGAAACCACCGGCCTGTCGGCGGAAAACGGCGACCGCATCATCGAGATCGGCTGCGTGGAATTGATCGGCAGACGGCTGACCAGCAATAACAAACACTATTACCTCAACCCGGAGCGCAAAAGCGAAGAAGAAGCGCTGCGCATTCACGGCATCAGCGACGAGTTTCTGCGCGACAAACCCAAATTCGCCGAAATCGCCGCCGACCTGCTGGACTATTTGCAGGGCGCCGAACTCATCATTCACAACGCGCCATTCGACGTCGGCTTTCTCGACAAGGAGCTTGAACGCATCGGCCAAACGCCCATTGCCAACCACATTGCCGGCGTTATCGACACACTGGTGATGGCCAAGGAGGCGTATCCGGGCAAACGCAACAGCCTGGACGCGCTGTGCGAGCGCCTGGCGGTCGACAACTCAAGCCGCACGCTGCACGGCGCGCTGCTGGACGCCGAACTGCTGGCCGATGTCTACATCAACCTTACGCGCGGACAGGAAGCCTTGCTGATTGACTTGGGCGAGGTCAGTCAAGGCGCCGCCAGCGATACCCCGCGCATCAACCTGACCGCCTTCGACCTGCCTGTGCTGCGCGCCAGCGCCGAAGAAGCCGCGCAGCACGCGGCAGTGCTGCTCGAACTTGATAAAGCCAGCGGCGGCAAAGCCCTGTGGCGCAAACTCGAACCGCACGGTTCGGCTACCTGATTGCGCTCCATTCAAGCTATAATCATTCGTTACGCATGGCCCATTGAAGAAGCGATTGAGCGCGCCATGCCAAGGGTGATTAGCTCAGCGGTAGAGCACTGCCTTCACACGGCAGGGGTCACATGTTCGATCCATGTATCACCCACCAAATCCATAACACCTCACAAGCCCGCGTGCTGCAAGGCATAGCGGGTTTTTTGTTGTTTCAAACCGTGTCATGAGCTACCATGCCATATCCCTATAAAAGGG
>JAIRQU010000105.1 GCA_031256305.1 Burkholderiaceae bacterium | reverse complement strand
GCCCCGGCCCGCGGCCGCAACCGCTCGCAGGCAAGCCGCGCGCCAAGGTGTTGGTGCTGACCGGGTGCGTGGAACCGGCGCTGGCGCCGGCCATCGGCCACGCCAGCGCGCGGGTGCTGGCCGCTGCCGGAATCGAGGCCGTGTTCGCGCGCGGGCAAGGTTGTTGCGGCGCGTTGCGCCAGCATCTGGCCGACCCCGAAGGCGCACGCCGCCAGATGCGCGCCAACCTCGATGCCTGGCGTCCGCACCTGGAACGCGGCGGGGTGGACGCCATTATTTCGGACGCTTCGGGCTGCGCGCTGATGCTCAAGGACTACGGCCATTTGCTGGCCGGTGATCTGCGTTACGCGCTGCTGGCCGCGCAGGTGAGTACCCTGGCGCGTGATTTGAGCGAGATGCTGCCTGTTCTGGCGCGGGCCTTGAAAGGCCGCGTCCAGCCCTCTCCCGGCGTGCTGGCGTATCACCCGCCATGCACGCTGCAACATGGCCAGAAGCTGCCGGGCATGGTCGAAAAATATCTGGGGCAACTTGGCTTCAAGCTGCGCCTGGCCGATGAAGAAGTGCAAATGTGCTGCGGCGCGGGTGGCGCCAACATGCTGTTGCAACCGGACATTGCCGCGCCGTTGCGCGAGCGCAAGCTTGGACACCTGTTGGGGCAGGAACCGGAGAGGCCCGCCGCCATCGTCTCGGCCAATGTCGGCTGTATCCTGCATCTGCAAGCAGGTACGGACGTGCCCGTGCGGCACTGGATCGAAATTCTGGATTCAGCGTTGGTCTAAGCGCCCGGCGTTTGGTCATCTTGGCGCGCCAAGGCCAGCAATTGCTCCATCTGCGGCCCGTGGCTGCGCAGATTGTGCCGGTACCACAGGCCGATGGCAGCCATGGCCGCGGCGGCCATGCCGCCAAACAAAAGGACGGCCCCAAGCGCGGGCAGCCCTTGCCGGGTGGCCAGGCTGTAGAGCGCGCCCAGTCCCAGAATGGCGACCTGTTCGTTGAAGTTTTGTACCGCGATTGAATGGCCCGCGCCCATCAGGTTGTGTCCCCGGTGTTGCAATAGCGCGTTCATCGGCACCACAATGTAGCCGCCCAGCGCGCCCAGCACGACCAATGCGCCTGCCGCCAGCCACACGTTACGCACCAGCACCATGGCCGCCAGCAGCAGCCCCATCACAATGCCCAGCGGGATGACGCGCGCCGCGCCGTCGAGCCGCACGCGCGCCGAGGCCAGCACCGCGCCGGCCGCCGACCCCAGCGCCACCACGCCGACCAGGTTGGCCGCTTGTGGCGTGGCGTAATGCAACACCGCGCCCGCCCAGGCCAGCACGATGTAGCGCATATTGGCCGACACGCTCCACAGTGCAGTCGTGGAGGCTAGGGCGATTTGGCCGAGCCGGTCGCGCCATAGCCGGGCGGTGTAGCCGCAAAAGTCGGGCAGCAGCGTCAGCGGGTTGCGCGGCATGGGCTTGCTGGTCACGCCGGAGCGCGGAATGCGCAGATTGAATACCGCTGCCACCGCGTAGATCACCAGCACCGTGACGATGGCTGTTTCCGACGCATGGCGGATGTGGGCGCGGCCGCCGTGTCCGCTCATGCCCAGCAAGTGAGCGGCGGTGTTCCAGCCCACCAGTTGCCCGCCCAGCAATACGCCCAGAATGATCGAACCGATGGTCAGTCCCTCGATCCAGCCGTTGGCCTTGACCAGTTGCGAAGGCGGCAGCAGCTCCGTGAGGATGCCGTATTTGGCCGGCGAATAGGCTGCCGCCCCCAGCCCCACGATGGCGTAGGCCAGCAGTGGATGGCCGCCGAACAGCATCAACAGGCAACCCAGCATCTTGATGGCGTTGCTGATGAACATGACCTGGCCTTTGGGACACGAATCGGCGAACGCGCCCACCCACGGCGCCAGCAGCACGTAGAACAGCGCGAACAGCGGCACCAACGCCGCGCGCTGCCAGTCTGGCGCGCCGTGGTCGCGCAGCAGTTCCACCGCCGCGACGAACAGCGCGTTGTCGGCCAGCGAGCTGAAGAACTGCGCGGCCATGATGGTGTAGAAGCCGCGTCTCATGAAACGGGATAAAACGCCGCGCGCCGCCGCGTCATGATCAGGGCAAGCGCCGCCGCCCGCATGGCGGGCGTAAGCAGGAATCGGTAAGTATGCAAAACGGAAACAAGCAACATGGCCATAACGGCTACGTGGGCGTTATAGCATGAGCGGGCTGCTGGCCAGTGACGCGGCGGTTGCAGAGTTTGCCCAGAGCCGGTGCCTGGAGCGGAATGACTTATTTCGGGCGGCTTGCGCCGTTGCGCCTTTTTGCCGCCGCGTTCGTCTTGTCCGGGCAGTGGTGCCACAATCGGCGATGTTTTATTTCGTTACAGTTGGTTTGTTCGATTGATCCCGTTTCATGGCTACCACCGCATCCACGACGATATTGTCCACGCAGCCGGAAAATACGCTTGTGTTGCCCGGCGTGGCGCGCGCGCTGGTGTTCGCCGGCAAAATTGCGCAGGAAACCGCCGAGGCCATCAACCAGCAGGCACAGGCGCGGCGCAGGGATTTCATCGCGGAGCTGCTTGAAGCGGGCGCTATTTCGGCCAGCGATTTGGCGCATAGCCTTTCACAGGCGTTTTCTTCGCCCCTGATCGACATATTGGCGATTGACCCGATACGCCTGCCGCAAGACCTGATCGACCCCAAAATTTGTCTGGATTACCGGGTATTGCCGCTCAGCAAACGCAATGGCCGCCTGCTGGTGGCCACGGCGGACCCGGCCAACCACGAAGCGGCCGAGCAGATTCAGTTCAGCACGCAACTGGGCGTGGAATGGATCGTCGCGGAGTACGACAAGCTCGTCCAACTCATTGATGCGCAAGTCAAGGCGCATCAAACGTCGATCACGAACTTCCCCTCCAGCGATTACGGCGATCTGGACGCGGCATTGGCCGCCAGCGTGACCGATGCCGGCGAAGAGGAAGAAAGCGGCAACAATCTTAACAACAGCCAAGTCAATGCCGACGACGCGCCGGTGGTGCGCTTCTTTCACAAGATGCTGGTTGATGCCATCAAGATGGGGGCATCGGACCTGCACTTCGAGCCTTACGAGTTTACCTACCGGGTACGTTACCGCATTGACGGCGAGCTGCGCGAAATCGCCGCGCCGCCGCCCGCCATCAAGGAATCGCTGGCCTCGCGCATCAAGGTGCTCTCGCGTCTGGACATTGCCGAAAAGCGCGTGCCGCAGGACGGCAGAATGAAGTTGCGCGTAGGGCCGGACAAGGTGATCGACTTTCGCGTCAGCACGCTGCCCACGCTGTTTGGCGAGAAGATCGTGATTCGTATTCTGGACTCCAGCAGCACCCGCATGGGCATTGACGCGCTGGGCTACGAGCCGGAGGAAAAGCAGCGCCTGCTCGACGCCATCGGGCGGCCCTACGGCATGATCCTGGCCACCGGGCCGACCGGTTCGGGCAAGACGGTATCGCTGTATTCGTGTCTGAACCTGCTCAACAAGCCAGGCGTGAACATTTGCACTGCCGAAGACCCGTCGGAAATCAACATGCCGGGGGTCAACCAGGTCAACGTCAACGAAAAGGCCGGGCTGACCTTTGCCACGGCGCTGCGCTCCTTTTTGCGCCAGGACCCGCACATCATCATGGTCGGCGAAATCCGTGACCTGGAGACCGCCGACATCGCCGTCAAGGCTGCCCAGACCGGGCATCTGGTGCTCTCCACCCTGCATACCAATGACGCGCCCACGACCCTCACGCGCTTGCGCAACATGGGCGTGGCGCCATTCAACATCGCTTCCAGCGTGATCCTGATTACCGCGCAGCGCCTGGCGCGGCGTTTGTGTTCCAAATGCAAGACGCCGGCGGATATTCCGCGTGATGCGCTGATAGAGGCGGGTTTTAGCGAAAGCGATGCGGACGGCAGTTGGGTGCCCTATGCCCCGGTGGGGTGCGATGCCTGCAACAATGGCTACAAGGGGCGGGTCGGCATTTATCAGGTGATGCCCATCAGCGAGGAAATTCAGCGCATCATCCTGGCCGATGGCAGTGCGCTGGAAATCGCCGCGCAGGCCAAGGCACAAGGCGTGCGGTCATTGCGCGATGCGGGCCTGCACAAGGTCATGCTGGGCGTTACGTCGCTGGAAGAAGTGCTGGCGGTGACCAATGAGTAAGCTGACCCGCCATCCGGCGTAATGATACAAGGGACGTAGAAAACATGGCAACTCAGGCAATGGCAGGCAGACAGGGCGCGGCGCGGTCGCGGCCCGCGGCGGGCGCCAAGGATGCTGTTTTCGCGTGGGAAGGCAAAGACCGCAATGGCCGCGTGGTGACAGGCGAAATGCGCGCCGCGGGCGCGGCTCAGGTGCAGGCGGCGCTGCGCCGGCAGGGCGTTTCGGCCACCAAGGTCAAAAAACGCCGCGCGGGCGGGCTGCGCAAAAAGATCAAGCCGCGCGAGATCGCCACCTTTACCCGGCAGATGGCCACCATGATGAAGGCGGGCGTGCCGCTGTTGCAATCGTTTGACATCGTCGGGCGCGGCAACAACAATCCCGCCGTGGCCAAGCTGCTCAACGATATCCGCGCCGACGTGGAAACAGGCACTTCGCTGTCCGCGGCGTTTCGAAAATATCCTAAATATTTCAACACGCTGTACTGTAATCTGGTGGGCGCGGGC
>JAIRQU010000099.1 GCA_031256305.1 Burkholderiaceae bacterium | reverse complement strand
CCGGGCGTGTTGGAGTTGGAAATGTCGATCTGGTCGCTCGGCGCGTTGTAGCCCACGAACGTGATGGCGCTTTTGTCCTGCGAAACGTTCAGCGCCAGCTCGGACTTGGACGGGAAGCTGGTCGAGATGTCGAACCCGGCTTGTTTGGCCATCGCCGTGAGGTTGGTGGCCTGCGAGGCGCTGGTTGCGCCAGGCGTCCACTGATCGAGCCAGATATCGGACGTGACGCCGAAATTGGCATCATTGGCGTCGTTGGTGAACACCTTGGGGAATGTGCCGGGCGATACGGCGTCAATGGCCGCCGCAGCCGTACCGCTGCCCGTGGGATTGCCGTTATTGGGCAATGGCCCCGCCACGATGAAGCCGGGGTCGTACACCGACCGCGACACCAGCAGATTGCCCGGCGCGTAGGCTGGCGGCGGGTTGCTTGCGGTGTTATCGTTATCCGAACCGCCGCCGCAGGCGCACAGCATTGAAACAAGCGCCGCCACCGGCAGCAGGTAAAACTTGGTGTTCATCATGGATTCCCTTTTCAGCAAAAGCAAAAGCTCGAATGAGCCTGCACAGTGTGAAAAGAATCCATGACACAACGATGACACCCGCACGCCGCTTTCCGGCAGGCGCGGCGGGGCGCCGGAAGGAACGCGGCTTGGGTGCCCGCTGAACGGGGGCTACAGCTTTTTAACCAGCACTTGACTGCGCCGGTCCCAGTTGTATTTGCGCTTGCGCGCTTCGGGCAGCCAATCGGGGTCCACCGGCGCAAAGCCGCGCTTGATAAACCAGTGCATTGTGCGCGTGGTCAGCACGAACAGGCTGCTCAATCTTATTGCGCGGGCGCGTTGTTCGATGCGCTTCAAGATTTTTTCGCCATCGCCCTGGCTCTGGCTTTGCGGCGAGACGGTCAGCGCGGCCATCTCGCCGGTCTTGGCTTCGGGGTAGGGGTAGAGCGCCGCGCAGGCAAAGATCACGCCGTCGTGCTCAATCACGGTGTAATTGGCGATGTCGCGTTCGATTTCGGTGCGGCTGCGCTTGACCAGCGTGCCGTCCTTCTCGAACGGTTCGATCAGTTGCAGAATGCCGCCCACGTCGTCGGCAGCCGCTTCGCGCAGGCTTTCCAGCTTTTCATCGACCACCATGGTGCCGATGCCGTCATGCACGTAGATTTCCAGCAGCAGCGAACCGTCCACCGTGAACGGGATGATGTGGCTGCGCTCCACGCCATGCTCGCACGCGCTCACGCAGTGGCGCAGATAAAAGCCGGGGTCGGTCGGTTCGTGCGGCGCGGGCAGGCGCGCCAGCAGCGCGCGCGCGTCGGCCAGCGGAATTTCGGTGTCAATCGGGTTGTCCTCGGCTTCCGGCTCCAGCGGGCGCACGCGCAGGCCGGGGCGCTCGCTCATGAACACCAGCTTGTCCGCTTGCAGCGCAATGGCCACCGAGGTGGCGACTTCTTCCATCGCCAGGTTGAACGCCTCGCCCGTCGGCGAAAACCCGAAGGGCGAGAGCAGCACCAGCGCGCCGCTATCGAGCGAGCGGGTAATGCCCGCCACGTCGATCTTGCGCACCACGCCGGTGTGCTTGAAGTCCACTCCGTCGATGATGCCCATGGGCCGCGCGGTCAGAAAGTTGCCCGAAATCACCCGCACCGTGGCTCCAGCCATCGGCGTATTGGGCAGGCCCTGACTGAAGGCCGCCTCGATTTCGTAGCGCAGTTGTCCGGCGGCTTCTTGCGCGCAGTCCAGCGCCACCGCGTCGGTCACGCGCTGCCCATGCACAAAGCGCGGCTCATGCCCCTTGGCTTGCAACTGTTCGTTGACTTGGGGCCTGAAGCCGTGTACCAGCACGATCTTCACGCCCATGCTCTGAATCAGCGCCAGGTCGGTCACGATGCCGCCGAGCTTGCCCGCCGCAATGGCCTCGCCGGTCATGCCGATCACGAAAGTCTTGCCGCGGTGCATGTGGATGTAGGGCGCAACCGCGCGGAACCACGGCACAAAGGTGAAGTTGAAAACGGCGGACATGGGGCGGGGCAAGTGGTGCGGAAATGTCAATGCCGCAAAGTGTAGCCGGGGCGCGCGCCGCTCAGGGCCGCGCAACGCAATCACCGCACATCGCGCCGCGCATCCGATGGATGGCGCGCCAAGGGGGATGGCCGGTCTTGTAAACCAGAGCAGGATTGTTACTATTTGTTACATATATTGATCGCCTGTTCATCCATGTACGCATCTTCCGCCCTGCGCATTTTGCAACGTTCAACTCCGCTGCCGCGGCGCGCTTGCACGCTTGGGCGGCGGGCGCGCCAGCGCGCCTTTACGCTCATCGAGCTGATGATTGTGCTGGCCATCATCGCCATTTTGGCGGCCATTGCAATACCCGCCTACAGCGACTACACCCTGCGCGCTCAGCTTACTGATGGCACCAATGCCCTGGCGGCCATGCAGGCCAACATGGAGCGTTACTACCAGGACAACCGCACCTATGCGTCTTATTCCAACGCGGCGACCTCGCAGTCGGTTAACCCGCCTTGTGTTCCGCCTACGGGTCAAACAGCCATAACCGTGGGTACTTTCACGATATCGTGCCAGAGTACCTCCAATGCAGGCTACACCGTGCAGGCCATTGGCAGCGGGCAGACCAACGGATTTACTTACACCATTGACCAGGACGGCACGCGCGCAACCCTTGGTTTGCCATCGGCGGATTGGGGGACGGTGCCCTGCAATACCGCCTGGATCGTCAAAAAGGGCCAGACATGCCCCGCCACCGCCAATTGATGGCTCCCCGGCTGCCGCTGACGCGCGCCGCGCCGCATGGCCGGTGCAGGCGTCTTCGCGGCTTTACCCTGATCGAGCTGATGGTCACGCTGGCGATCTTTGCGATTTTGTCCTTGCTGGCAATGCCGTCCTTCAACACTTGGATCGCCAACAACCGCGTGCGCGCCATGTCCGAGGATATGGCCAATGGCCTGCGCCTGGCGCAAACCGAGGCCCTGCGTCGCAGCGCCCTGACCGTGTTCGCGCTGGTCAACACGCCCGACCCCACGGGCGGCGCGGCCAATGTCAATGAGAACGTTACCTATACCGCAGTAGCCACCGGCGCTACCAACTGGGCGGTCAGCGTTGCGCCATCGACCACAGCCAACACGACAGCTACATTCGTGCATGGCGGCGCGATTGCCGACATTGCTTCAGGCGTCACCATCAAGGGGCCACCCGCCGTGTGTTTCGATGCGCTGGGCCGCCTGGTGACCGATGCCACCGCCATCGCCAATACCAGCACTGGCGTGGGGGCGCAATGCAGCGCGCTGCCCAATGCCGCCACGCCCGCGCAAATCTATTCCATCACAAGCGCGTCGCCCGCGGGCGACCACCCCTTGCAAATCGAAGTGGGGCTGGGCGGGCAGGTGCGCTTGTGCAACCCGGCGCAGTCCCTGACCGGTACTACCCAGGGGGCCAGCGAAGGGTGCCAGTACCCGCAGGCAACGCCATGAACACGCTTGCTTTTCACACCATATCAATACAGGCGCGGCGGGCGCGCTCCGGCAGCGGCGGTTTTGCCCTGCTGGAAGCGCTGGTGGCGCTGCTGTTGTTTTCCATCGGCATTCTGGGCCTGCTTGGTTTGCAGGCGCGCGCCATCTCCACCAACGGCGATACCGAGTACCGCGACCGCGCCGCCCTGATTGCCGACCAGTGCGCCAGCCAGATGCAGTTGCAGGCAGGCAGTGTCACGATCAGCAACATCAACGGTTCCGGGCTGACGACGCTTTGCACGACACAGAACTGGAAGAATTATGTGGCCGACCCCACGCAGGGCGGGCTGCCTCAAGGAATGATCCAGGTTGTTGCTCCGGCGGCTGGAACAACATTCACTATTGTTGCTGGCGGCGCGCCGCTAGCTCCCGCCGCTTTCGACATCACCATCACTTGGACAGCGCCGGTACAGGCCAACGCCAAGGCTACCCCTATAACAGACTCGCTGACCACGCGCACCACGCTGCTGGTGGCAAACAGTTGATATGCGCGCCAGTTTTTCCACGGATCAACGCTCCCATCGGATTCATGTCATGACGCCGTTCAAGCCCATCCGCCATCTGGCTGTCCACGCGGCGGCGCGCCAGCGCGGCATGACGCTGATCGAGCTGATGGTGGCCATGCTCATCGGCCTGCTGCTGGCGCTGGCGATGGTGAGCGCGCTCAAGGTTGGCGAAGCGCAAAGGCGCACCACCAGCGCTACCAGCGACATGGACCAGTCCGGCACGTATGCCGCCAGCGTGCTCGACACCGCGCTGCGCAATGCCGGATCGGGCTTGATGCAAAAGTCCCTTGGAGGCACCAGCCTGATCGGCTGCAACCCCGGCTTTGCGACCACGGCGTCCTTTACACAGCCGCCTTCCCCATTTACGCAGTTCCTTGGCGGCAATCTGGGCAGTCTGACGTTGGAGCCGGTGCTTATCGACGCCAACCCGTCCGGCACCACAGCCCCGGCCGGCGGCTCGGATGTGCTGGCGGTCATGAGCGCGTCGGGCGCGGCAGGCACGGTTCCCCTTGCCGTTACAAGCCCTGCCGGTACGGGTACCAGCACCACGTTGCCTGTCAACAGCACCGTCGGCATCACGCGCAATCCACAAAACTTGGCGCAAGACATCGCGCAAGACAGGCCGCAAGTGCTCGTCGATCAGCCGGGCACAACCAACAGCAGGTGCTCAATCTTTACCGTCACCGGCATCACGGCCACATCGCTTACGCTTAACGCTACGCCCCAAGTCGCCCCGTCGTTGGTTTTGCCGCTGGGCAACCTGAGCGGCGGAGACGTGCAATTTCAACTATTTGGCGTTGACCCCGGCGCAGCCACGCTTTACAGCTACGATCTGAACCCCAACGACAGCGCCCCCGCGTTGCGTCCTCTGTCGGGCAACGTGCTGGCCATACAAGCGCTCTACGGCATTGCCGACGCCAACACCGGCGCACTCAAAGAATGGGTTGCGCCCACGAACAATACCGCGGGCGACTACAGCATCGCATCCTTGATGGCCAATCCCAACACCATGTTGAATCAGATTGTCGCCATCCGCGTGGCCTTGATTCTCAAGGGCAGTCTGTACGAAAAAGAGCCGGTCACGGCCACTGGCCTGTCCTGGTTCAACACCGCCCCATCCAACATTCCCATTATCGGCCTTGCCGCGACGCCCGTAGTCTGGACGCCTGATTCAACCACGGCCGACGCGCACTACCGCTACAGCGTCGTGGAATTTGTGGTGCCCGTGCGCAACGGCATGATTATCAATTGATAACTGGCGCTTATCCGTGAAACCCCAAGCCCGCCTTACTTACCAGTTACCCGCTCCGCGCGGCCCGGGTCGGCAGCGCGGCGTGGTGCTGTTCTTTGCCTTGATTGTGCTGGTCATCCTGCTTATCGGTGGTGTT
>JAIRQU010000049.1 GCA_031256305.1 Burkholderiaceae bacterium | reverse complement strand
AGACGAAGAATTATTCTGGCTGTCAATGCAATCAGCACCATCCGGCAACGACCCCGACGGGTTGCGCGCCAAACTCGCTAAGTTAGCGTTGGAGCGACGGCGAGACAAGCGCACGGCCTCGCGGGAGCAGCGAGCATTAACAATTGCAATCATCACATTGATCGTGGCAATCGCTACATTGGCCGCCGCGATTGCAGCCATCATCATGGCAAAGTGATGTTGCGTCATGGCAAAAACAGGTTGAGGATGTTGACCGGCTGGCTACGCCCCGGCGCGCTTGTAGAACTCAGCGATGCGCGCTAAAATGGCAGCGCGGCCCCCGGAGGTTTAAGCCAGCCCGCCCTAGCAGCGGGACGCACCTTACTTAAACGGCGGGCCGTTTTCATTGGACAAGGCCGTGGTCGTAGTACCTGCGACCGTCCCGATAGAGCTTCACCGTCAAAATTGCGCGGTGGCGCTTGCCATCAATCTCAATATGGGCTTCATAGGTCTCCACGGCTTTAATGTTGGGGTCTCCGCCTTCTTCTGGTTCCGAGCCTATTTGCGCCGCCGTTTTGATCAGCTTTGGGATAGCGGGAACGGTTCGCAGCAGTTCATCACCGCTGCCCGCAATTGTATGTTTCACACCGCTTTTCGGGACTTGGATTGCGTTCCCGGTTAGCTCGTTTGGGATTGTTTTCCCGATGAAATGGTTTTGGGCGTACTCCATCGCCTTTTCGCGCAGCTCGCTCATCGAAGACCAAGCGCCCAGCTCATCGCCGCGCAACTTGACCACTGCGGCGGATTTGGCTCCAGCATCCTTTTTGCCTTCCCCGCCGCCGCCTTCGCTGCTGCCGCCCGCGCCTTTCTTGGCAAACTCGCCATGCGCACGCGGGTGCTGTTCTTCCTTGAACTCACCGGCATCGCTGGCCTGTTGGCGGGGCGCATCGAATAGCTCGCCCTGGGGCGACTGCCCGGCGCGCTCCCTGGCCACGGCCCGCACCGCTGGCGAGTGCGCGGCCATGGCCGCTATTTGCGGATTGGCGTTGCCCATGCCATCGGGATCATTGGGCGCGTCATCATCGTCGGGCGGGGGCTGATCCATCAACCCCAGGTCGTTGTAGCCACTGTCGGGGTCGGTAGCCACGCGCTCGCGCTCGTCTTCGCTGCTGATGGCTCCGCTGGCCGCCAGCGCCGCGCCTATTTGCGCCTTGACCAGGTTGGTGTCGGCCAGTTCCTTGGCCGTGGGCGCGTCCAGCGTGCGCCAGGATACGGTTGTCTGCACCGCCGGGCCGCCAATGGCGGGCTGCACAAAGGCGCGCCAGAGTAACGCATGATGGCGCTCGATCAGCGGCGTGAGATCGTTGGCCTGGATGCTCTCCAGCTCTTCGTGGTAATTGGCTTCCTCGTATTCGCCCGTGCTGTTAAAGCCCTTGGGGGTGGTTGCCCAGCAGCTTGGTGGCCGGTACATTGGCCGCCGCCGCCACGATCTGGTACTCGGTCATGATGACCGAATCCAGGTCGGCCAAGGTGGTGTCGAACTGCTGGAATTGGTCGCCTTCCTTGTCGCCGAGCTTGACGCCGTAGTTGTTGCGCATTCTCACCCACCAGCTCAGGCGCTCAATAGCCGTATCGCCCTTGGCCACGAACTGCGACATGTCCGTGAGCCAAACGTTGGTGCGCTTGCTCATGGCCAGCTCGGGCGCTTCGTTGGCCACGCGCTCTGCGGCATAGACGCGCTCCATGATGAGCTGGGGCACGGGAATGCCGCCATACAGGTAATTGGGCTTGAGCAAGTCGGGCGGATCGCGGTGCCGGTAAATCACCAGGTGCGTTCGGTGGTAGCGCCGCCCGCCGATGCGCCACCAGGTCGGCTCGTAGAAGTGCCGCGTCTGCGGACGGCTGGCGGCGGCGGCGTCCAGCTCCGGGGCGCACCAGTACGGGTCAACCTGCAGCAGCCCCTTGTAGCTGCCGGGCAACACGCCGTCGATGTTAAAGGGCTTTTCGTAATAACCGGGGTCGGGGCTATCGACCTGAAACAGCGCGATGCGGATGCCAAAGATGCGGCCCATGCGCAAGAACTGCTCCAGATTCCAGGGCAGGCGCATACGCCGGTCGTGGCGGCGCAGCATTTTTAGCGCCTCAGGCGGTAACTCGTCGCCCTCGGCGCTGACGATGTCACAGCCGTTGCGGATGGCGTCGCGTCCGGGCATGGAGCAAGCCTTGTCTATGAGCCAGTGCTGGGCCAACACGGCGCACATCTGATGGCCGATAAAGCCCTGCCGCGCGAACCAACTGGCCAGCAGGCCGGACATGGGGCTGCCTTCCAGCCCCAGTTGGGCCAAATCATCACCCAGGTCAACACCCGCATCGGCGCTGTCTTGCGCGGCGGCGCTGACGCGCGGCGCGGCGCGCAGCAACTGCTGTATTCTCGATCATGGCGCGCTGCCATAGTGCATTGGGGTTGTCGTCGAGGATTTCGGCGTTGAGTTCTTGCCTGCCCAGGCGCGTGCCCTCGTAGCGCTTGATGATTTGGGCGTA
>JAIRQU010000009.1 GCA_031256305.1 Burkholderiaceae bacterium | reverse complement strand
CCGAGGTGGTTTCGCGCGCCACGGGCATCCCGGTAGCCAAGATGATGCAGGGCGAGCGCGAGAAGCTGCTGCACATGGAAGCAGCCCTGCACAAGCGCGTGGTGGGGCAAGACGAGGCGATCAGCGCGGTCGCCAATGCCATCCGTCGTTCGCGCTCGGGCCTGGCCGACCCGAACCGGCCGCTGGGTTCGTTTTTGTTCCTGGGGCCGACTGGCGTGGGCAAGACCGAGCTGACCAAGGCGCTGGCGGGGTTTTTGTTCGACAGCGAAGAGCACATGGTGCGCATCGACATGAGCGAGTTCATGGAAAAGCACAGCGTGGCGCGGCTCATCGGCGCGCCGCCGGGCTATGTGGGTTATGAGGAAGGCGGCTACCTGACCGAGGCGGTGCGGCGCAAGCCCTACAGCGTGATCCTGCTCGACGAGGTGGAAAAGGCGCACCCGGACGTGTTCAACGTATTGCTGCAAGTGCTTGACGACGGACGTTTGACCGACGGGCAGGGGCGCACGGTGGACTTCAAGAACACAGTGGTCATCATGACCAGCAACATCGGTTCGCCGATGATCCAGAGCCTGTCCGGCCAACCCTACGAGGCCATCAAGGACGCCGTGTTCGAGGAACTCAAAAACCACTTCCGCCCTGAATTTCTCAACCGCATTGACGAGATCGTGGTGTTCCACGGCCTGTCGGCCAATCAGATCGGCGCGATTGCCAGGATTCAACTCGAAACGCTGATGCAGCGTCTGGCCAGGATGGACTTGACCCTCAAGGTCAGCGATCAGGCGCTGGCCGAACTGGCCAAGGTCGGCTTCGATCCGGTATTCGGCGCGCGGCCTCTCAAGCGCGCCATCCAGCAGCGCATCGAAAACCCGCTCTCGCGCTTGTTATTGGAAGGCCAGTTCCCTCCCAAGTCGGCCATAGACGTATCCGTTGATCCGATCAAGGAGCCGGGGGTGTTTCACTTTACGGCCAGTGCGGTTCAGGCCGGTTCCTAAGCATTGCCCCTTTTCTCCTTGCAGGAGGAAGGGGTAATGCGCACGCTTGAATCAAAACCAAGCTAACAGGCTGGCGCTCTTTTCGCCCGTCATCTTGCCGGGCGCGCCGCTTTATCCGCCCTTGAACAAATCCAGAATCCGGCTGCGTTCACCCGGATCGGAGATGGCGGGCGTGGCGGCGGAAGCGTCCGAGGCGGCCGGGGCGGGCGCGCCAGCGTCATTGAGGCTGGCGATGCCGCCATCGCGGGCATTCTCAGCGTAATACCAATCGCCGCTGGCCTGTGTCACGCCCGTGGGCGGAGTCAGCGTGGCAACGGGCACGCCTTGCAAGGCTGTCTGCATAAAGTTGATCCAGACCGGCAGGCTGACTTGAGCGCCGGTTTCGCGCATGCCCAGACTGCGCGGGGTGTCGTAACCCATCCATACCACTGTTGCCAGCGTGGGTTGAAAGCCCGCGAACCAGGCGTCCATGGCGTCGTTGGTGGTGCCGGTCTTGCCATAGAGGTCGGGGCGCTTGAGGGTGGCCTGCGCGCGCGCGCCAGTACCGCTGCGGGCGACCTCGTTGAGCATGGTGTCCATGATGAAGGCGTTGCGCGCGCTGATGGCGCGGGTGGCGTCCGTGGGCGGCGCGGGTTGGCTCTCGACCAGAATTTTCCCGGCGTGGTCGGTGATGCGCTCAATCAACATCGGGTTGACGCGATAACCGCCGTTAGCAAATGCCGAATAAGCGGCGGCCATTTGCATGGGCGTGACCGAACCGGCGCCCAGCGCCATCGTCAGGTAAGGCGGCTGGCGCTCGGCGTCAAAGCCAAAGCGGGTGGCCCATTGCTGCGCATAGCGTGGCGTGATGGCTTGCAACACGCGGATGGCAACCAGATTCTTGGATTCGGCCAAGGCGCGCTTGAGGGTCATCGGCCCTTCAAACGTGTCCTCAAAGTCCTTGGGCGCCCAAGGCTGGCCGCCGGGGACGGAAGGGGGAAAATACAAGGGCGCGTCATCAACCAGGGTGGTCGGCGAAAAGCCTTTTTCCAGCGCCGCCGAATAGATGAAGGGTTTGAAGCTCGACCCCGGCTGGCGCCAGGCCTGCGTGACGTGATTGAACTTGTTCAGGTCGAAATCGAATCCGCCTGTCAGCGCCTTGACCGCGCCGTCGCGCGGATCCAGCGCCACCAGCGCGCCCTGTACATCGGGCAGTTGGGTAATGCGCCATTTTTCCGGCGCGCCATTCTGGGTGAATTTGACGATGCGCACCACCGCACCGGGCCGGATGCGGACATTCGGCCCGGCCTTGACCGAAAGCGCCAATTGCACCGGCTTGAGACCCTCGCCGGTAATGTCGATGCGTTGGCCGCCGGGGCGCTGCACGGTAACTTGCTGCGGATTGGCCGCGATGACCACCGCAGTCAGCAGGCTGCCCGAATCGGGGTGGTCGTTCAGCGCGTCGTCGATGGCATCCTCCAGATCGCTGGAACTTTGGGGCAGGGGGATGAACGCTTCGGGGCCGCGATAGGGCTGATGGCTTTCGTAATTGAGAATGCCGTGGCGCAGCGCCTCGTATGCGGCCGTCTGATCGGCGGCGACCAGCGTGGTGTAAACGTTCAGGCCGCGGGTGTAAGTCTCTTCGCCGTATTGCGCGACCATCATCTGGCGCACCATCTCGGCCACGTACTTGGCATGGACCTCGAAGTCGGTGCTGGCCGCGCGCACGTTCAGCGGTTGGGCCTTGGCC
>JAIRQU010000007.1 GCA_031256305.1 Burkholderiaceae bacterium | reverse complement strand
TGCCAAGGCCGCCTGCCCCGCCAGCACCGCCATTCCCACCAGCACCGCCGCCGGTACCGGCCCATGCATCGGGTCTTCTGCCATCGCCGCCAGTACCACCGTTGCCACCCACATTACCAATACCGCCTATGCCGCCACTGCCGCCCCCAATGCCGCGCCCGCGCTGGCTCCGGTAAGTCCCGGATCGGCCAGCGGGTTGCGCAACAGCCCTTGCAGCGCCGCTCCGGCCAGCCCCAGACAAGCGCCCACCGCCAGCGCCAGCAGCGTGCGCGGCAGGCGGATTGCGCCGATCACCAGCGCGGCGGCGCTGTCGCGCCCAGCCAGCCAGTCCATCAACCCCGCCCACACCGGCACGGGCGCGCTGCCAACCGCCAGCGAGCACGCCGCCACAACAATCAGTGCTGCCAGCAATAAGAGAGCGACCCAGCGTGTCATGGTTGCATCATCGCGCAAGTCGTTCCCGATCATGGGCTAGCTCGCGTACCAAATCCCAGCTCCACGGCCCCGGACATTGCCAGCGCCAGGCGGCGCTGGTCAGCCAGCGGCTGGCGGGCACGGCCCGGCGCAGCGCCGGATGTTCGGCAAAACGGTTGGCCAGGGCGGCCGCGGATGGCGCTATCCACAGCACCGCGTCTGGCGGATCAACGGCCACGCGCTCCAGGTCCAGCGGCGCGTAACCGGGCGTTTGCACGTAGTTGCGCCAGCCCGCGCGGGTCAGGATGTCATCTTCCAGCGTGCCCGTTCCGCTGCCAATGCCGTTGGCGCCGAGCAGCAACAGGCGCGGCGCGGGACCTGACGCCTCGCCAGACGCCGAGGCAGCGGGTGTCGCCGCATCCGCCAGTGCCATCAGCAAAGATCGGGGCAAGCCCAGCAGCGCGAGCAGGCGCGGTTCGTAGGGCGCAATGCCGACCAGCCGCTGCGGCAGCGGCAGCACCGCCACGCGCACGCCCAATTGCGCCAGCCGCTGACGCAGCAGCGGCGCGTTGTACGGGCCGGACAAGGCCAGATCGGGACGGTATTGCAGCACCTGCTCCAGCGAA
Organism: Burkholderiaceae bacterium; assembly: GCA_031256305.1. Taxonomy (GTDB): domain Bacteria; phylum Pseudomonadota; class Gammaproteobacteria; order Burkholderiales; family Burkholderiaceae_C; genus Ottowia. The sequence goes on along the minus strand of JAIRQU010000007.1, from coordinate 6,396 downwards.
CCGTCATGCGCCGGCCAGCCGGAAAAGTCCACGTCGCCCTGCTCCGCGTCCGCCTGGCGCGACAGCGGTGAAAGTGCGGCGATCCCGGACTTGAGCGCCGGCGCGCGCGCGCCGTCATGCGCCAACAGCTCGTCGGTGCACAGGTCGAGCGAAACCACGCGCCGCGGCGGTTGTGGCGGCGCGACGTTCTGCGCGTGCGCGCCGCACGCGCCGGATAACCAGGCAACCAGCGCCAGCGCAATCCAGAACAGCGGCCTGGGCATGGGTCAAAGCGGCGTGTAGCGCACGCCGGCAAAAATCGTAATGCCCGGCGTGTTGTAACCCTGCGCCAATTCGTAACGCTTGTTGAACAGGTTGTCGATGCGGCCTTCGACCGCCACAGTCCGGTTGACGGCGTAGCGCAGCGTCAAGTTAATCAGACTGTAGCCGCCCAGCCGCGCCGTGTCGCTGTTGCTGTCATAGCGCGCGCCGACGAATTGCCCTTGCACGCCCGCCGTCCACGCGCCCCAACGGCGCGACAGCGCCAGCGACGCCGTGTTGCGCGCCCGGCGGCCCAGCAGCAAGCCGGTATTGGCATCCAGGGCTTGCAGCCAGTCATAGGCAGCGTGTACGCGCCACGTGCCAAAACGCCCGTCGTAGGTCAACGTTACGCCTTGCAATTTGGCGCGATCAACGTTTTCATACGCGCCGGTATAACAGTCCGCCGTGCTGCACTCCCAGTCGATCATGTGATTGACGCGGTTCAAATACCATGTGGCCGACGCGCTCTGGCCGCCGCGTTCCCATGTCAGGCCGATTTCGCGGTTGGTCGAGGTTTCGGGCCGCAGCGCCGGGTTGCCGTAAAGCGGCGCATAGAGCTGGTAGAGCGTGGGGGCCTTGAACGCCGTGCCATAGCTGGCCCGCGCGCGCCATTCGGTCGCAATCTGGTAGCCGTAGGCGGCTGAATAGGTAGCCTTGCTGCCATAGACCGAGTTGTCGTCATAGCGCGCGTTCAACTGCCAACTGTTTGCGCCCAGGCCGCCCGTCCAGCCCAGCAGAGCGGAATTGACATTCATGCCGCTGCCCCCTTGCAACCCGTCATCGCTGCTGCCCTGTTGCTGCTGGTGTTCCAGCGCCACCAGCAAGCGCCCCCAATGCGCGGGCAATGTCAAATCGTTCTGCCAGCTCAATAGCCGGTTGGTTACGCCCAGCGTGCTGACTGCGGGGTCGTAATCGCTAAAACTGGTTTCCGCGCCGCTGCTCTGGCCATAGCGCAGCGTGCTGTTCCAGAAAGACGCGATGTGGTCCTTGCTATACACCTGCCATACCGAATTGCGGTAAGTCATGCGGTAGTCGAACGTGCCGTCGGGCGGCACGTTGCCGCTGCCGTAGTGCGTCAGGCCAGAATTTTCCCGGTACGAAATCCCCAGCTCGTGCCCCGCCACGGGCAGCAGCGCGAACGATGCCGAACCGCCGTCGTTGCGGTACGGGTCGGCATCGGCATCGTGGTTGGCCCCGCCCGCCTGCGCCGGAAAGCTCTTGGCCCCGGCGTAGAAGCCATCAACGCGCAAGCGCCATTGCTGCCCGCCCGCCGACAATCCAGCGTTGGCTTGCCGCGTATCGTGCGTGCCATAACCGGCAAAGGCATCGACATGCACGCCCTGCGCGCCTTGCTTGGTAAAAATTTGAATTACGCCGCCCACGGCATTGGCCCCGTAGAGCGTGGACGCGGGGCCGCGCACGATTTCGATGTGATCGACATCGGCCAGCGACATCTCCGGCAGCGCCGAGCCGGACGGGTCCAGCGACGTGACCGGCACGCCATCGACCAGCACCAGCATCTGATCGGAATTGGCTCCGCGAATGTAGATGCTCGACGCCGTGTACGGGCCGCCGCTGCGCGACATCTGAATGCCCGGCTGGCGCGCCAGCAGATCGGCCACCGTATCGCCCAGATTGCGCCGGATTTGAGCCTGGTCGATCACCGTCACGTCCGCCAGCAGCGCATCGGCCCGCTCGGCCTGGCGCGTGGCGGTCACCACCACCGGCGGCAGCGTGCCTACGGGCGTCTCCGATGCACTGCCGGATGATGCGTCCGGCGCAATCTGGGCGCTATTGAACGTACCCGGCCCGGATGGATCCGGCGCCACTTGGGCATATAAAGGAAAAGCAGACAGCAGAACAGGCGGCAGCGCCGCCCAGGGTCGGATAGGGAAACGCATGGGTTCCTCTCTTTACAAGGTCTGCGTCCCCGCAGACCATGAAACGGCTCAAGAACCTGCGGGCCGGTATCCGGGCTTGCGAGCTTTGAAGCAACGCCGGACAAGTCCCATACAGGGACTCATTCAACGTTGCGTTGACGCGCCGCCTTCCCAGGCCCGTAGCCCAGTGGCGTTGATGGCGCGCCCGCGCTCGCTTACCGTTGCGGGGGCAGCAGCGGATTTGCCCCGCGCCAGCCAGCATCAACCGGCAAGCGCAAGAACGCACCGCTTTCCCGTTTAACCGCGGCCAGAGAACCCGGCGCGCGGCACCTCGCAGGAGGGGGCGAAACCGCCGCCTCGCGGCAACGGCTCCTGGATCAATGGTAGCGCATGGACTGGCCCAGCGGCAAGCCGATGTATTGTGGACAGTGATGGCGATGTTGCCGAGTCTGCGTAATCAGCCTTCGATGCTGCGATCGCGTTGTGCCTGGGCAAAAAAAGCGCTGGCCGCTTTAAGAATGTCCTTGGCCCGGCGTAACGGTTTGACTTGGCGCTCAAGGCGTTCCTATGATCGTCAGCAAATATTCTGCGGCGCATTGGAAGGCGCGGGGCAATTGATACGGCGTAATCGTGCGCAAGTAGCGGAACAGGTTTTTCGCCATGACGGGCCAATCGGGCTGTGCGGGATTACGACGGACCGCCAACAAATGCCTGCGCCGTTTGACGCGAATGGATTTCGATCATTCATAATTCTTATTTATGCATGGGCGTGGCGCAGGCAAGAATGGGACGGTAGCGAGTTTGCGCTGGAGCCGAGCGGTAGTCACCGATTGGGGAGATTTTCATGAGCAGCTTCACTGATTTTTACCGCCGTTCCATCGAGGATCGGGATGCTTTCTGGGCCGAGCAGGCCCGCATGGTGGAATGGCAGACGCCGCCTAAGACGATTTGCGATTACAGCAAGCCGCCGTTTGCCAAATGGTTCGCCGGCGGCGCGACCAACCTGTGCCACAACGCGGTTGACCGGCACTTAAAAGACCGCGCCGACCAGCCGGCGCTGATTTGGGTTTCGACCGAAACCGGGCAGGAGAGAACCTACACCTACCGCCAACTGCACGCCGAGGTGCAACGCATGGCTGCGGTGTTCAAAGCGCTGGGCGTGCAAAAAGGCGACCGCGTGCTGATCTACATGCCCATGATTCCCGAAGCCTGCTTTGCCATGCTGGCCTGCGTGCGCATCGGCGCGCTGCATTCGGTGGTGTTCGGCGGTTTTGCGTCCGGTTCGCTGGCGACCCGCATCGACGATGCCGAACCCGCCCTGATCGTCAGCGCCGACGCTGGTTCGCGCGGCGGCAAGCCGGTGCCCTACAAGCACCTGCTGGACGAGGCCATCGGCTTGGCCCGGCATAAACCCAAGGCGGTACTGCTGGTTGATCGCGGCCTGGCGCCGATGAACCTGGTCGAGGGGCGCGACCGGGTTTGGAACGCGCTGCGCGAACAGCACCTGAGCGCCCAGGTCCCCTGCGAATGGGTCGATGCCACGCACCCCAGCTATACCCTGTACACCAGCGGCACCACCGGCAAACCCAAGGGCGTTCAGCGTGACACCGGCGGCTATCTGGTAGCGCTGGCGGCGTCGCTGAAATACATCTATGGCTGCCAACCCGGCGACACCTTCTTTTGCGCCAGCGACATCGGCTGGGTGGTGGGGCACAGCTACATCATCTACGCGCCGCTGATCGGCGGGCTGGCCACCCTGATGTACGAGGGCACGCCAATCCGGCCCGATGGCGGTATCTGGTGGCAGATGGTCGAAAAATACAAGGTCAACGTGATGTTCACCGCGCCCACGGCAATCCGCGTGCTCAAAAAGCAAGACCCGGCCTACTTAACCCAGTACGACCTGTCGAGTCTGCGCACGCTGTTTCTGGCTGGCGAGCCGCTGGACGAACCGACGGCGCAATGGATCAGCGCGGGCCTCAAGGGCAAGCCGGTCATCGACAACTACTGGCAGACCGAAACCGGCTGGCCAATTCTGACCATTTGCAACGGGGTGGAAAAACAGCCGTCCAAGTTCGGTTCCCCCGGCAAGGCGGTGTACGGCTACAACGTCAAGCTGCTCGACGACCAGAGCGGCGCGGAACTGACCGCGCCCAACCAGAAAGGCGTGGTCGCCATCGAAGGTCCGCTGCCGCCGGGCTGCATGCAAACGGTGTGGCGCGACGATGCGCGCTTTGTCCAGACCTACTGGTCCAGCGTGCCCAACCGGCTGGTCTATAGCACCTTCGACTGGGGCATCCGCGACGAGGACGGCTACTACTTCATCCTGGGCCGCACCGACGACGTCATCAACGTGGCCGGGCACCGTCTGGGCACGCGCGAAATCGAAGAAGCCATCGCCAGCCACCCCGGCATTGCCGAAGTGGCGGTGGTGGGCGTGGCCGATCCGCTCAAGGGGCAGGTGGCCACCGCATTTGCCGTGCTCAAGGACGCCAGCATTCTGGACGACGAACAGGCGCTGGTCAAGCTCGAAGGCGAGGTCATGAAAGTGGTGGACACCTCGCTGGGCGCGGTGGCGCGACCCGCGCGGGTGCGCTTTGTCAACCAGTTGCCCAAGACGCGATCGGGCAAATTGCTGCGCCGCGCCGTGCAGGCCATCAGCGAAGGGCGCGACCCCGGCGACCTGACCACCATGGAAGACCCGGCGGCGCTGCAAGCCATCAAGGACACCATGGTCGATTGATGCGGCGCCCAAGCCGCCGGATCGGGTTTGTTCAAAAGCCAGGCCGCTGCCCGCCACGAAGCATAGGCCCGGCTTTGCCTTAAGCTCGCCCCATGTTCACCGGCATCATCACGGCGGTAGGCCGTATCGTATCCGTGCAAGCCTTGGGCGCGAGCAGCGCGCATGGCAAGCGCTTGGCCATCGAGACGCCTGCGGGGTATCTGGACGACGCAGGTTTGGGCGACAGCATCGCCATCAGTGGCGCGTGCATGACGGTAACGGGCGTGGACGCGCGCGCCAGCGCCGCCCCGCGCTTTACCGTGGACGTTTCCGCCGAATCGCTGGCGCGCACGGCGGGGCTGGATCAAACTGGCCCGGTCAATCTGGAAAAAGCCCTGCGCGCGGGCGACCGGCTGGGCGGGCACATGGTCTCCGGCCATGTCGATGGCATCGGGCGCGTCACGCGCATCGAGCCGATGTGCGAAAGCTGGCTGCTGGTCATCAGCGCTCCTGCAACGCTAGCGCGCTATCTGGCCTACAAGGGTTCCATCACCGTCAACGGCGTGAGCCTGACGGTCAATCAGGTCAGCGACAACGCCAACGGCGCGGAAATCAGCATCAACCTGATCCCGCACACCATGCAAAGCACCGCGCTGCATACGCTCACCGTGGGCGCGCCGGTAAATCTGGAAATCGACCTGATCGCGCGCTATGTGGAGCGGATGCTGGGCGCGGGCCGCAACTGAGGCGGGTCAACCCTCCATGGCCACAGTCAGCCTTGAACAGCAAGACGCCCATGCAGGCTATGTATCAAGAATACAAAACCCATCTGCTTTTGTTCAAAAAGAATTCCTGTTATTATCAGTTATTAAAGATGTAACAGCAATAAACCGGCAAACAAGTTATCAATAAAATTCTGGAGACATTGATGTCATGATAAATGAATGCCCGCCCAAAATTAAACGGCATTGGGGCTACACGGCAATCGAATTTCTGGTAGTTCTCGCGCTTATCGCTATTATGATGGGCTTGATTGTCCCGAACTTTTCTTCCTGGATTGATCGCTGGCGCGTCCATCAGGGAATCGCTCAATTACAAAATGTAATGCGTTTTGCCAATGCCCAGGCGATCCGAACCGGCTCTCCCGTGGTTATCCAGTCAATAGCTTGCCCACAGCAACAAAACACCCAGGACTGGAGTTGCGGTCTGAGGGTATTTCAAGACATCAATCGCAACAATATCCAGGATGCCGGTGAACCCACTTTACAACAAGTACAAACCTTCCGCTCCCTGACGGTAATGCACGCTGGCGGCGCAAGCAATGCCCGCATGGTCTATTGGCCGCATGGCGCACCCACCGCCAATCCGGGGCGTTTTGAGGTTTATCCCGCCACCCGTCCCGATTCCCCCGCGGAGCAGACGATATGTGTGAGTTTTGGCGGCAGGATGCGGGTCAAGGCTGGGTTGGGGTGTTAGCGTAGCGCGGGCAGCGCT
>JAIRQU010000279.1 GCA_031256305.1 Burkholderiaceae bacterium | reverse complement strand
GCCGGCGGGCCTTGGCGCGCCCAGCCGATCAGCGCCCGCACCGCTTCGTCCACGCCCTGGGCCAGCGCCTCCACGCTGCCGCCGGGCCGGTTGCGCACCCAGCCGCGCACGTTCAGGCGGCGCGCCTGCTCGACCATGCTGGCGCGGTAATGCACGCCCTGCACGCGGCCCAGAATGACCAGACGGCGGGTGACGAGGGGGCTGTTCATGGCGCACGATCTTAGTCTTGCGGGGCCATTCTTGCGGGTTCATGCACGCCGGGCGGCCCGGTAAAATCCGCGCATGGCCGACGGCGCGCAGCCCATCCATCTGACAAATGACGCCGCGGCGCGCCTGGGCAGCTTTCTGGCGTTCGATTTCGGCCTCAAGCGCACCGGCGTGGCCACCGGCAACCGGGTCACGCGCAGCGCCACGCCGCAAGGCGCGATTCATGCCGCGGGCGATGCGCGCTGGCCGCTGGTGGCGGCCCGAATCGCCGAATGGCAGCCCGACGCGCTGGTGGTGGGCGTGCCGCTGCACCCCGACGGCGCGGCGCACGACAATACCCGCCGCGCGCAACGCTTTGCGCGGCAGTTGCGCGGGCGCTTTGGCCTGCCGGTGTTCGAGGTGGACGAGCGCTACAGCACCACCGCCGCGCGGCAAGCGGGCGCGCAAGACCCCGGCGCTGACATTGACGCGATTGCGGCGGCCATCATCCTGGAACAGTTCTTGAACCATTTGCCATGAGCACAACCTTCTTGCCGCCCGGCCTATTGACTCTTGACGCCGAGGCGCTGTACGCCGAACTGCGGCGCGGCGTGGCGGCGCTGATGACGCCACGCACCTGCCTGGCGGGCATTGTCTCCGGCGGTCAGTGGCTGGCCGAACGGCTGCAAGCCGATTTGGAGCAAGACCTGGGGCGGCCCGTAACAGCTGGCGCGATTACCTCGGCGCTGCACCGCGACGACTTTGCGCGGCGCGGCCTGGGCGGCGGGCAGACGCAACTGCCCTTTGACATCGACGGCGCGGATGTGCTGCTGCTCGATGACGTGCTCTACACCGGGCGCACCATCCGCGCCGTGGTCAACGAACTGTTCGACTATGGCCGTCCGGCGCGCGTGCGGCTGGCGGTGCTGGTTGACCGCGGCGGGCGCGAACTGCCAGTGTCCGCCGACTTTTCCGCCGCGCGCGTGGCGCTGCCCGCGCATCAACTGCTGGCGCTGGCGCGCCAGGGCAATGACGGGCGCGGGCGCTTGACCTTCCGTATTGACGAGGCCGCGGCATGACGCAACGCAATCCGCAACTGAACGCGCGCGGCGAGCTGCTGCACCTGCTCACCACCGAGGGGCTGCCGCGCGAGATGCTCACGCACATTCTGGACACCGCCACGCAGTTTGTCAGCGTGAGCGACCGCGAGGTCAAGAAGGTGCCCCTGCTGCGCGGCAAGAGCGTGTTCAACCTGTTCTTCGAGAACAGCACGCGCACGCGCACCACCTTCGACATCGCGGCCACGCGCCTGTCGGCGGATGTCTATACGCTGGACATCGCGCGCTCGTCCACGGTCAAGGGCGAGTCGCTGCTGGACACGGTGGCCAACCTGAGCGCCATGGCCGCCGACATCTTCGTGGTGCGCCACAGCGAAAGCGGCGCGCCCTATCTGCTGGCGCAACATGTCGCGCCGCATGTGCATGTGGTCAACGCCGGCGACGGGCGGCACGCGCACCCGACCCAGGGCCTGCTGGACATGTACACCATCCGCCACTATAAAAAGGACATCCGGGGCCTGACGGTGGCCATCGTCGGCGACGTGCTGCATTCACGCGTGGCGCGCTCGGATATCCACGCGCTAACCACGCTGGGCGCGGGGCAGGTGCGCGTGGTGGGGCCGCGCACGCTGGCGCCGGGCGACTTGGCGCCAATGGGCGTGCGCGTGTGTCACACGCTGGAAGAAGGCATCCGCGACGCGGACGTCATCATCATGCTGCGGCTGCAAAACGAACGCATGAGCGGCGCGCTGCTGCCGTCGAGCCAGGAGTTCTTCAAGAGCTTTGGCCTCACGCCCGAAAAGCTGCGCCTGGCCAGGCCCGACGCCATCGTGATGCACCCCGGCCCCATCAATCGCGGCGTGGAAATCGACTCGCAGGTGGCCGATGGCGGCCAGAGCGTGATCCTGCCGCAGGTCACTTTTGGCATTGCGGTGCGCATGGCCGTCTTGAGCATTCTGGCCGGGAGCGAGGCATGAACATCCTGATCGAACAAGGCCGCGTGCTCGACACCGCTAGCGGGCGCGATGGCGTGGCCGACGTGGTCGTGGCGGACGGGCGCATCGCCGCCATCGGCCCAGCGCCCGCGGGCTTTGCACCTGATCGCCGCATCGACGCGCGCGGCTGCTGGGTGCTGCCGGGGCTGGTGGATTTGGCCGCGCGCCTGGGCGAGCCGGGCCGCGAACACGCCCGCCTGCTCGAAAGCGAAATGACCGCCGCCGTGGCCGGCGGCATCACCAGCCTGGTCTGCCCGCCCGACACCGACCCGGTGCTCGACGAGCCGGGGCTGGTCGAAATGCTGCGGATGCGCGCCCAGCGCCTGCACCGCGCGCGCGTGCTGCCGCTGGGCGCGCTGACGCGCGGCCTGCAAGGGCAGGCGCTGGCGGAAATGCTCCAGCTCACCGAGGCGGGCTGCGTGGCCTTTACCCAAGCCGACGCGCCGCTGCCCAATCCGCAGGTGCTGCTGCGCGCGCTGCAATACGCGGGCACCTTCGGTTACGCGGTCTGGCTGCGCCCGCAAGACCCCTGGCTGGGACAGGGCGTGGCCGCCAGCGGCCCGCTGGCCATGCGCATGGGGCTAG
>JAIRQU010000260.1 GCA_031256305.1 Burkholderiaceae bacterium | reverse complement strand
GCTGCCGCGCCGGGTGGTTGGCGCGCTGCAAGACCAGATTGATGACGAGCTATCTGGCATACGGGCCAGCATCGTCGGCGTGCGATTCACGGTGCTGTGATGCAACTCGACCCGGACAGCTTCAACGCGCATCTTGACCACATGGGGCAGACGGTCACGTGGCGCAAAGCGTACCAATGCCCTTGCATCCAGAGGTCTGGCACGCCTGAAGCAACATGCCCCCTGTGCCGTGGCAAAGGCTACTTTTGGGACGCGCCGGTGCCCGGCACGGTCGGGTTTTCCGGGCAGAAGGTGCAAATGGCCTGGGCGCAATTCGGACGCTGGGAAAGTGGCGACGTGGTGCTCACCATCCCATCGGACAGCCCGGTCTACGCTATCGGCAATTTCGACCGGGTAACAATGGCACAGGGATCGGTTCCCTTCACAATAGTTGTTGCTCCAGGGCAACGTCTGAAATTTTTTGTTATCGCCGTAGACAGCGCTTTTACGCGGGTTGATGGCAAGCCGCAGCCCGTAGAACCACCCAAGGTTGACGCTGATGGCGAGTTGGTGTGGCCGCAAGATTCGGGATCAACAAACGGCGGGATTTCGCTTGCGGGGCGCCGCGCGCCGGAGTATTTTTGCTTTGCCGAGTTTCCGCAGGATCGGGCTTTCCACCACGGTGCCGCACTGCCGCGCCGGGTGGTCATGCGCAAGTTTGACCTGTTCGGGCGTTGAATTGGCGGCAGTCTCAGCTCTTGCGGGAGCGCTTGAATTGAGGCATCATGGGGGTGTTGCTGCCACTTTGGATAGCCACTGTCATGGACGAGACGTCACAAAAAGAAACACGGTCTACAGAACCCGCATGGGAATTTACAGATAGAAATTTTTTTGTGACGGCTGGGACTATTGCTGCTGTTATAGGTGGTTTGATTATTGTAATTTTTGCAGTCATTTGGATGTTCCCGAAGGAAACATCCAATAGCGCTACGTCATCTATAAGCGCCAGAACTAAAGGGCAGACATATACAGATGGAAAGCGACAGTGGTACACACAGAATAGTGGCCATACAAGATGTATTGAAGCAGCTTTCTCGCCCGCAGAGCGCATCGAGTCGCTACGAACTGGCGGCGGGCAGCCGAATGTCAAGGACTTGCCTGGCGGTGCCGTAGAGGTGGCTATTCAGATCAATGAGTGGCAAGAACAGGTATTCACCTACTACCCATCAATGGAGTCCTGTGAGGCGGCATTCTCCAGGTCTCAGTACATCCCGGATCGGTACAGGTAACAAGCGTTATGCTGCTCCAGCAGCCTTGGCCTGCACATCCTCAACCGCCTTCTTGACGATGTAGCGCCCCGGCTGCGCCGGGATGATCCACTTGCCGGTCTGCCTTTCCGACATCACGCGGAAAGTAAGGTAATTCGACAATTTTTGCTTGCCAGTACTGGTGTCCATTCGCACCATACCCGCGTATGGATCGGTGGCGTGGCTGGCTTTCAATTTGGGGGCCAACCCTGGCGCAAGCCGTTCGCCCCAAGCGTATTTGTCCTGCGGTACGGACAAGAATTTCCGACTGTTGGTGTCAAAAGCACCGGTGCCAGACACACGCACGCCTTGGCCGGTGATGCTTGATATATGCGCCTAGCCCAAACCCCGCCTGGAGGCGGACGAGCGCCGTGCCGCAGTAGCGGGACATGTTGCCAACAGCCCACGCGCGGCAGGCTTTTTATTTGACTGACCAGCGGGACCGGGCGGGTCAATACAGGGCGTCCAGCGCCAGGTTCAGTTGCAGCACGTTCACGCGCGCTTCACCCAGCCAGCCCAGCCAGGGCTGTTGGGTATGCGCATCCACCAGTTGCAGCACGCGCGTCAGCGGCAGGCCGCGCGAGCGCGCCACGCGCGCGGCCTGGTAGCGCGCGGCGGCGGCGCTGATGTGCGGGTCCAGGCCGCTGGCCGATGTGGTCACCAGGTCAATCGGCACGGGCGCGGTGTTGCCGGGGTCGGCGGCGCGCAAGGCCGCAATGCGCGCGCGCACGGCCTCTATCAGCGCCGGGTTGGCGGGGCCGAGGTTGGAACCGCCGGAAGCATTGGCGTTATAAGGCGCGGGCGCGGTGGCCGAAGGCCGGCCCCAGAAATAACCAGGGCCGGTAAAGTTCTGCCCGATCAGCGCCGAACCGACGGCCTGCCCGTCGCGCAGCACCAGGCTGCCATTGGCCCGCGCCGGGAACAGCCCTTGCGCGATGCCGGTGATGAGCAGCGGGTAGATCAGGCCGGTGATGAGCGTAAGCAGCACGAACAGCGCGAGCGCCGGACGGAGCAGGGTTTTCATGATGAACCTTTTAATGAGCAGTCAGGCGCAAGCGCATCGGGCGAATCGGAACGAATTTCATACCCATCCCAGTCCCGCCAGCGTCCAATCAATGACCTTGATGCCGATGAACGGCACCGCCAGCCCGCCCAAACCGTACAGAGCCAGATTGCGCCGCAGCAGCGCGGCCGCTTCCATGGGCCGGTAGCGCACGCCGCGCAGCGCCAGCGGGATCAGCGCGACGATGATGAGCGCGTTGAAGATCACCGCCGACAGAATCGCCGACCAGGGGCTGGCCAGCCGCATGACGTTGAGCGCGCCCAGTTGCGGATAGGTGGACACGAAGATGGCCGGGATGATGGCAAAGTATTTCGCGACGTCGTTGGCAATGGAGAAGGTGGTCAGCGCCCCGCGCGTCATCAGCAGCGCCTTGCCGGTTTCGACCACTTCGAGCAGCTTGGTCGGGTCGGAATCCAGGTCGACCATGTTGCCCGCTTCCTTGGCCGCTTGCGTGCCGCTGCCCATCGCCACAGCCACGTCGGCCTGCGCCAGCGCGGGCGCGTCGTTGGTGCCATCGCCGGTCATGGCGACCAGGCGTCCCTGGCCCTGGTGGCGGCGGATCAGCGCCAGCTTGTCTTCGGGCGTGGCCTCGGCCAGAAAGTCGTCCACGCCCGCCGCGGCGGCGATGGCGGCGGCGGTAAGCCGGTTGTCGCCGGTAATCATCACCGTGCGGATGCCCATGCGGCGCAGTTGCGCGAAGCGCTCGTGGATGCCGCTCTTGACGATGTCCTTGAGTTCCACGATGCCCAGCGCGCGCGTGCCGTCGGCCACCGCCAGGGGCGTGCT
>JAIRQU010000195.1 GCA_031256305.1 Burkholderiaceae bacterium | reverse complement strand
ATGTGCCGCTGTCGGTTGAGGCGCAGATGGAAGCGCGCACACTGATGCTGGCGTCCAACAACGTGCTGTTCCCGGCTTCGGGCGAGCCGTCCATCGTGCCCAGTCAGGACGTGGTGCTGGGCCTGTACTACACCACGCGCGAGAAGATCAACGCCAGGGGCGAAGGGATGATCTTTGCCGACATCGCCGAAATCACCCGCGCGCTGGACGCGGGCGCACTGGAGCTATCGGCGCGCATCAGCGTGCGCCTGACCGAGTGGGTGCAAGACCGCGAGAGCGGTCAATGGACGCTTCAGACCAAGCTGGTGGAAACCACCGCCGGGCGCGCGCTGCTGTCGGAAATTTTGCCCAAGGGCCTGCCGTTCGCGCTGATGAACAAGGCGCTCAAGAAGAAGGAAATCTCGCAGCTCATCAACGCCTCGTTCCGCCGCTGTGGTCTCAAGGAGACGGTGGTGTTTGCCGACAAGCTGCTGCAAAACGGCTTCAGGCTGGCCACGCGCGCGGGCATCTCGATTGCCATCGAGGACATTCTGGTGCCGCCTGAGAAACACGGCATCATCGCCAGCGCCGAAAAAGAGGTCAAGGAAATCGAGCAGCAGTACGCATCGGGCTTGGTGACCGCGGGCGAGCGCTACAACAAGGTGGTGGACATCTGGGGCAAGGCCGGCGACGAGGTCTCCAAGGCCATGATGGCGCAACTGTCCAAGCAGGAAACCACCGACCGCAACGGCAAGACGGTCAAGCAGGAATCCTTCAACTCCATCTACATGATGGCCGACTCCGGGGCGCGCGGTTCGGCCGCGCAGATCCGCCAGCTTGCCGGAATGCGCGGCCTGATGGCCAAGCCCGACGGCTCGATCATCGAAACGCCGATCACGGCCAACTTCCGCGAGGGGTTGAACGTGTTGCAGTACTTCATCTCGACGCACGGCGCGCGCAAGGGCCTGGCCGACACGGCGCTCAAGACCGCCAACTCCGGCTATCTGACGCGCCGCCTGGTGGACGTGACGCAGGACCTGGTGGTCACGCAGGATGACTGCGGCACCAGCAACGGCGCGTTGATGCGCGCCATTGTGGAAGGCGGCGAGGTCATCGAATCGCTGCGCGAACGCATTCTGGGCCGCGCCGCGGCCGAGGACGTGCTCGACCCCGAAACGCGCGAGGTGATCGTCAAGGCCGGGCAGATGCTCGACGAGAACGCCATCGACGAGCTGGAGCGCGTCGGCGTCGATGAGGTGCGCGTGCGCACCGCGCTGACCTGTGAGACGCGCTTTGGTTTATGCGCCAAGTGTTATGGGCGCGATTTGGGGCGCGGCGGCTTCGTCAACGTCGGCGAGGCCGTGGGCGTCATCGCCGCGCAGTCCATCGGCGAGCCGGGCACGCAGTTGACCATGCGCACCTTCCACATCGGCGGCGCGGCTTCGCGCGCGGCGGTGGCCTCCAGCGTGGAAGCCAAGAGCGAGGGCGCGGTGGGCTTTACCGTCGGCATGCGCTACGTCACCAACGCCAAGGGCGAGCTGGTGGTGATTTCGCGTTCGGGCGAGATCATCATCGTCGATCAGCATGGCCGCGAACGCGAACGCCACAAGGTGCCCTACGGCGCAACGCTGCTGATCCGCCCCGACCAGCCGGTCAAGGCCGGCACGGTGCTGGCCAATTGGGACCCGCTGACGCGCCCCATCATCACCGAATACGGCGGCACGCTGCGTTTCGAGAACGTCGAGGAAGGCGTTACCGTGGCCAAGCAGGTCGATGAGGTGACGGGCCTGTCCACGCTGGTGGTAATCGACCCCAAGCGGCGCGGCTCGACCAAGATCGTGCGGCCACTGGTCAAGTTTATTGACGCGGCGGGCAAGGAAGTCAAGATTCCCGGAACCGATCATCCGGTGGCCATTGGCTTTCAGGTCGGCGCGCTTATTCAGGTGCGCGACGGTCAGCAGGTCAGCCCCGGCGAGGTGCTGGCGCGCATCCCGGTGGAAGGCCAGAAGACGCGTGACATCACCGGCGGTCTGCCGCGCGTGGCCGAGCTGTTCGAGGCGCGCTCGCCCAAGGACAAGGGGCTGCTGGCCGAGATGACCGGCACCATCTCCTACGGCAAGGAAACCAAGGGCAAGGTGCGCCTGCAAATTACCGACCCGGAAGGCAAGGTCTGGGAAGAACTGGTGCCCAAGGAAAAGAACATTCTGGTGCACGAGGGTCAGGTGGTCAACAAGGGCGAGGTCATCGTCGATGGCCCGGCCGACCCGCAGGACATTCTGCGTCTGCTGGGCATGGAAGAGCTGGCGCGCTATATCGTTGACGAGGTGCAGGACGTTTACCGCTTGCAGGGCGTCAAGATCAACGACAAGCACATCGAGGTCATCGTGCGCCAGATGCTGCGCCGCGTGGTGGTCGATAACCCCGGCGATTCCGGCTATATTGCCGGCGAGCAGGTCGAGCGCTCTGAAATCCTCAACACCAATGAGGCGTTGCAGGCCGCGGACAAACTGCCCGCCACCTACAACAACCTGCTGCTGGGCATCACCAAGGCGTCGCTGTCCACCGACAGCTTCATCAGCGCCGCGTCGTTCCAGGAAACCACGCGCGTGCTGACCGAGGCGGCCATCATGGGCAAGCGCGACGACTTGCGCGGTCTCAAGGAAAACGTCATCGTGGGCCGCTTGATTCCGGCGGGCACGGGCCTGGCTTATCACCAGGCGCGCAAGGCCAAGGAACAGATGGACGAGTCCGAGCGCCTGGCCATCGAACAGGCCGAAGCGGCCGAGCTGGCTGCCGCTGAAGCCGCGCCGGCTGACGCGCCAGACGCCGCAGCGGCGGCATAGAGGGCAAGCGCCGCGCTTGGGCGGTGTGGCGCGTGGCGTCCTTTCCCGGTTACGGATCGGGAAAGGGCGCTTGGCCAAAAACCGGAGTGATGGGCATGGTGTCTTCCGTTCTGCTGTCATGGTGGCCGTGGGGGCTGGCAACCGCCGTGCTGTTGTGCTGGTGCGTGGGCGCTGTCAACCGGCTGTTGCGCTTGCGCATGAGCATTGCGCAGGCTTTTGCCGCGCTGGCGCCGGTGTGGCAGCGGCGGCTGGCGTGGGTGCAGGCCCATGCGTTCGCGCCTGGCTCGCAAGCCGGGCAGCGCTTGGCGGCGGCGCGCGGCCAATGCGCGCTGGCCCTGGAGCAGGCGGGCAAAAAGCCGCACATCTGCGCGCGTATTCACAGCCTGGCGTTGGCCGGCAATGCCCTTGACGCAGCGTGGGCCGCAGCCTCCGCCGAGGCGCTGCCGCCGTCAGCCAATGCCAGCAGGCCCGATGCCGACGGTACGACCTGGGATGCGCTTGGGCATCAGGCGCTGCCGCTGCAAATGGCGTTCAACGCGCATGTGGCGCGCTACAACCGCGCCGTCACGCTATTCCCGGCGTCGATGCTGGCTTTCTTGCTGCGCCTCAAGCGCGCCGCGCCGCTGCCGGTTGCGCCAGGCGGAGCGTAACTTTCGGGTTTCGGGACAACCATGGCAAACTCCCGATGTGCATGTGCCCCGTCAGCCCGTTCGCGCCATGCGCGTCCGTGCGTCTTTGACACGCAACAGTGCGGCGTGTTCTGGCGATCCAATCCGGCATTTCGCTCCGCAAGGCATGGGGACAATAGCGGCTGTGGCCAAAGAAATGGTTTTGATCGTGCGTTACTGGTGCGGCATATTCAAACGCAGCCTTGATGCCGCGCTGCTGGCGCTGGCCGCATTGCTGGTGGCCTTGCCGCTGGCCGCGTCCGTACCCGCGCAGGCCGCCGATGATGTCAGGCCGGCAACGCGCGCCGCGGACCTGACCCTGCTTCAGGTAATGCGCAACGAGGACGCGCTATTGCTGTCCGCGCAACTGGATTTCACATTGCCGCTGGCGGTGCAAAGTGCGCTCACCTGGGGCGTACCGGTGTATTTCATTGCCGAGGCCGACATCATTCACCCGCGCTGGTATTGGGCCAATGAGCGTCTGGCGCGGGCGCGCCGCTATTGGCGCTTGAGTTACCTGCCGCTCACGCGCCGCTGGAGCCTGGCCAGTTCACCCGAGCCGCTGTCAGAAGACGGCATCAGCACCGGTCTGGCGCAGCATTACGATAGTCTGGACGATGCGGTAACGGCCTTGCAACGCATCACCGGCTGGCAGATCGCGGCCATTGGCGCGCTTGCCGACGGCGGGCGGCAGTTTCTGGACTTCAGCTTTTCTCTTGACACGTCACAACTGCCGCGCGCGCTGCAAATCGGCGCGACCGGCCAATCGGACTGGCGCTTGCACATTGAGCGGCGTATTGATTTGACGCAGGGCGTGACGCCATGACCGCCGTCAGCGATTTGCTTTTGACCGGCGCGGACTTGGCCGGGCCTGCGGCTGGACAGTCCCGCCCCGGCCGGTCGCGGTCACGCTGGAGCACGCGCGCGGCCTTGGGCGTGATAGTGGCCATCGTGCTGATCCTGCTGTTCCTGCTGGCGCAGGCGACCAGCAACCGCCAATTCTACGAGCAGTATTACCAACGCCTGTACGCGGTCAACGTGGCGGTGGCGGCGCTGCTCTGCGCGGTCATCTGCTGGGGAGTGTACCGGCTGATCGCGCGCCTGAAGCGGCGCAAATTCGGCAGCCGGCTCTTACTCAAACTGGCCGCCATCTTCGCGCTGGTAGGCGTCGCGCCGGGCGTGTTGATCTATGTGGTGTCGTATCAATTCGTGGCGCGCTCGATTGAATCATGGTTCGACGTCAAGGTCGAAGGCGCGTTGCAAGCCGGTTTGCTGCTGGCGCGCACCTCGCTGGAAACGCAAGCCAATGAACTGGGCAGCCAGTTGCGCGTCGCGGCCGATAGTTTGGCCGATACGCCGGACGCACTGGCCGCGCAATCCATTGGCCGCTTGCGCGCGCAGTTGGGCGCAAGCGACGCGAGCTTGTGGAGCAGTGACGGGCAACTGATTGCCAGCAGCGGGCAATCGCGCTTTGACCTCACGCCCAGCCGCCCGCCCGCCGGAATGCTGCGCAGTTTGCGTGACCAGGGCGCGGTCACGCAGCTCGAAGGCGTGGATGAACCGGACGAAGGCGTGCAACCGCGCATTCGCGCGCTGGCGCTGGTGCCGCCAGGCCGCGCGCTGGGCTTGACCACGGGCGGCGCGCGGGTCATTGAAGCCGTGCAGCCGTTGCCGCCCAATCTGGTCAGCGCGGCCCTGGCGGTGCAGGAGGCCAACCGCGAATATCAGGAACGCGCGCTGGGCCGTCAGGGTCTGCGCCGCATGTATATCGGCACCCTGACGCTGACGCTGTTTCTGGCGGTATTCGGCGCGGTGCTGCTGGCGGTGGCGCTGGGCAAACAACTGATGGCGCCGCTGCTGTTGCTGGCCGACTGGATGCGGCAGGTGGCCGCGGGCGATCTGCGGCCCAAGGCGGCGCTGACCGGACGCGACGAGATCGATGGTCTGACGCGCTCCTTTGCCGGCATGACGCAGCAATTGGCCGATGCGCGCATGGCGTTGGAAGCGCGCACCGGCGAAGTCGAAGCGGCGCGCGCCAGCCTGCAAACCATTCTGGACAACCTCACCGCCGGGGTCATCGTACTCAATACCGATGGCATCGTGCGCTCGGCCAACCCCGGCGCCACGCGCATCCTGCGGCAACCCTTAACGGCGCACCTGCACCCGTCACTGTCGGCGTTGCCGGGGCTGAACGCTTTCGCGGCCGAGGTACAGGCTCAATTTTCCGGCTTGGCGCGCGATCCGGGCGCGCATCTCGATCATTGGCAGAAATCTTTCGAGCTGTACGGCAACGCGGGCGAAACGGGCAGCGGCGTTGCCGACGCGGGCCACGGCGAAGTCGTGAATCTGCTGGCGCGCGGCGCGCGGCTGCCCGGCGGCGCGCGGTTGCTGGTGTTCGACGACATCTCCGAAATCGTCTCGGCGCAGCGCAGTCTGGCCTGGGGCGAAGTGGCGCGGCGCCTGGCGCATGAAATCAAGAACCCGCTCACGCCGATCCAGCTTTCCGCCGAGCGGCTGGAGCGCAAGCTGGCCGGAAAACTGGCGCAGCCCGATCAGGCGGTGCTGACCAAATCGGTGCGTACCATCGTCGATCAAGTCGATGCCATGAAGCGCCTGGTCAACGAGTTTCGTGACTACGCGCGTCTGCCCGCGGCCGACCTGCAACCGCTGGACTTGAACGCGCTCATTGCCCAAGTGCTGCACCTGTACGCCGAAGAAGGTGAAACGGGCGCGGCCGCGGCGCGACAAGTGCGTTTTGAACCCGATGCGCGCTGCCCGTGCATCCGCGGCGATGCGCAACAACTGCGGCAGGTCATTCACAACCTGGTGCAAAACGCGCTGGATGCCTCCGAGGGCGCGCGCCTGCCGCCGGGCGCGGCCAAGGTGCTGATCCAGACGCAATGGGACGAGGCGGCTGGAGAGGCGCTCATGCGCATCAGCGACCACGGTCATGGTTTTGGCGAAGGGATTCTCAAGCGCGCCTTCGAGCCTTACGTCACCACCAAGGCCAAAGGCACGGGGCTGGGGCTGGCGGTGGTCAAGAAAATCGCCGACGAACACGGCGCGCGCGTAACACTTTCCAATCGCGTTCATGAAGGACATGTTCAGGGGGCGCAAGTCTTGCTATCATTTTGCGCGGCAAAGCAACAGACTCGGACTGGCGCTGACAGCATGGCTGAGGCGGCGAGCCGGTCCAAAGCCGCATCAGAGACGTATTAAAGAATTCATCATGGCAAAAATCCTCGTGGTTGATGACGAACTGGGCATCCGTGATTTGCTCTTTGAAATCCTCAACGATGAAGGCCATACCGTCGAATTGGCCGAAAACGCGGCACAGGCGCGCGCCGCGCGGCAACACAGCGCGCCCGACTTGGTGCTGCTCGACATATGGATGCCCGACACCGATGGCGTCACGCTGCTCAAGGAATGGCGCGGCGCGGGCCTGTTGACCATGCCGGTGGTGATGATGAGCGGCCACGCCACCATCGAAACCGCGGTTGAGGCTACCCGCATTGGCGCGCAATCGTTTCTGGAAAAACCCATCACGCTGCAAAAATTGCTCAAGGCCGTTGAAATTGGGCTAGCCAAGGGCGCTGAAATGCGGCGCCGCGCCGCGCAAGCCGCCGCCGCAGCAGCAGCCCAGAGCCAGAACGCGGCCGCGCAACCAGTCATCATCCCGCCCGCGCGGCAGATGTTTGAATTGGACAAGCCTTTGCGCGATGTGCGTGATGTCTTTGAAAGAGCCTATTTTCAATTCCACTTGGCCAAGGAAGAAGGTTCCATGACCCGCGTGGCTGAAAAAACCGGGCTGGAACGCACGCACCTGTATCGCAAGCTCAAACATCTGGGCATAGATGTGGGCCGGCGCAAAGGCGGCTCGGGCGAGCCGCCCCAGGCCAAAGTTCCGTCCCCGGACGAAACGGCGGCGCTCATGCCCGCCGGCACGGGCATGACCATTACCACGCACTGATTTTGCAGAGCGCTCGCGCCGGAGCGCATGGGAGGCTGCTACAATGCCCGGCTTTGCTGGCCCGGTAGCTCAGTCGGTAGAGCAGAGGACTGAAAATCCTTGTGTCGGTGGTTCGATTCCACCCCAGGCCACCAAACACCCATTTCATACTGTTCCATAACACCTCACAAACCCGCGTGCTGCAAGGCATTGCGGGTTTTTTATTACCCCCAAGTGCCCTCAGGCCGCGCCAGGATGTATCCACACCCTACCGGCGTTTGGGGGACGGTATCTCTGACGGTATGAAGCGGTACCGGCAGGGCTGAATACCGTGAACAGGGGACATGAGGGCACTGACGGACATACGCACAAGGCAAGCCCGAGAACCGGGCCAGTGCGCTGACGGCGGCGGGATGTCTCTGCACGTCATGGGCGCTGGCAAGTATTGGCGCACGAGACCCGTGACCCGCTGGGCCAAGCCTGCGACCGCGCTGAGTTCATGGAACAGCGCCGGGCAATGATGCCCGCATGGGCGGGTTACCTGGATCGCTTGCGTTCCGGAGCCGAGGTTATACCGATCACGGCGGCCAAGAAAGCAGCCTGAAAACTTGACCCTGAACAATTTGACAAACTGGGGCGGTCAGGCGGGCGCGTGTTTGCCAGCCGGGGCCGAACAGTTGTAAGGCAAGGAACTGTCCTACAACAACATCGCCGACGCAGATCGGGAAGGCGTCAAACAGTGGAGCGCACCCGCCTGCGGCATCGTCAAACACGTCAACCCGTGCGGCGGTGCTGGGCGCGGATGCGAGCCAGATGAGCCGCGTCGATTCGGCGCGCATCTCCAGCCTGAAGGCCGCCAGCGCCGGCCTGGTGCTACAGGGCGCTGCGGTCGCCAGCGATGCCTTTTCCCCGTTCCGCGACGGGCTGGACGTGGTCATCGACTGGGGCGCGGCCTGTGTGATCCAGCCCGGCGGCTCCGTGCGCGACTAGGAAGTCATAGACGCCGCCGACGAGCGCGGCGTGGGGATGGTGTTTACGGGGGGGCATTTCAGGCATTGAGGAGGGCTTGGGCTTATAGACGGGTTTCGCTTGCGACTCAACCTTATCCTACCCGCAAGCGGCAGCGGGGCGCTGCGCTGCTGGTGCGGCACCTGCCTTCAGTTGGCATCCATGAAAAGCAGGCTCGATCCGATCTGCTATGGAAAATTAAACGCCATTTCTTGCGGATTTAATGTCGAGAAGGTTGATTTGGTCGATTTTGTCTTTGTAAATCACGATGGTGAGCTTCGCAGGATACTTGAATCGCATCTCGCTGATCTTAAACGTCCACAGCATGATCTTCAGGAGATCTTCGTCAGAAATACTTCTGTGCCCTTTGATTCGCGTTATTCCCGAACCAAAGATCGTAGTCGATACGCTTTGCTGTGCGTACACGTTGTTTACGTTGTCCCAGAAATTAATGAGGAACTCGAGGTACTCTGGCATCGTTAGTAGAGCTTTATTGTTCTCATCGAATTTGGAGAACGCGGTCAGAAGGTAATCTTTGTATAGGCAAATCGTGCCTATCTGATACCTTTTCTTCTTCCCCTGTTTTCTGGCCTCGTTCTCCTCCAGGACTTCGCTGTCATCGAAAGCGTATTCCTCGATGTGGCGATCCAGTTCTGAGATCGGGACGTTGAGATGCTTCTGGATAAAAACGCCGTTAAGGGAAGTTTCGCCAATTATCTTGTTATCCACCTGCGTATCGAAATACTCATTGAAGGCGATGGCCTTCAATCCTGATTGTTGGAAAATGTCGCCCGTCTTGATCGAAACACCGCTGCCTTCGATATTGATGTCGATGCTGTTGAGGCTGTTCGATAGGAGCCATGTTATTAAGTAGACACATGCCAGCAGGGTCAAAAAAGCCAAGCCAACCTTCAGCTTCCATTCGATAGGAATGTCAATAAAAAGAAACACGACCGACAGCACGCCACTGATGACAGAGGTGATTTCAAGGAATTTCTTGAAGACCCGTTTGTCAAAAAAGTGGACTTTCGTTATGACGTGGACCATTCGCTCTGATGTGTCGATTAATTATGAGTTATACATGTAGATGTCTGGGGCATTTTTACTCCCAACCATGAATCCGTTGTCCTGCAAGGATTTTTTGATGAGTTCCTTGTTCATCGGAACATGAAGGGTGGGAACTCTGCTCCTTGAATCCCGGAACATGGGAAGATTTTCCCAAAGGTTCTTAACCTCTTGTTTCAGTGACCCATTGACCAGCAGACTTTCCTTTGTAGTGTATTCAGGGTAGATGACAATGACGGGCAACCCCTGATCGTTGATCCCGTAGTCGATTTCTTCTCGAAGGGCACGAGA
>JAIRQU010000176.1 GCA_031256305.1 Burkholderiaceae bacterium | reverse complement strand
TCATTGCTCAAGGCGTTTATGTGGCGCGGTATCTTCAGGCGCCGCCAGAAAAGTCCGGTGCAAACCCCAACCGGCAACCTAGAGAAATGCCATGACGCCATCGGTCGCCGACCAAATGGCCGCGCGCCTGCGCGAACGCCTGACGCCCACGCAGCTTGAAGTCATTGACGAAAGCTGCCAGCACGAAGGCCATGCCCATGCCAACGGTACGGGGTTTGGCACCCACTTTCGCGTGCGCATCGCCGCGCCGGGGTTTGCGCCGCTGCCGCGCGTGGCGCGGCACCGCCTTGTGTATGATGCGCTGTCTGATTTCACGGCGCGGGGCGTGCATGCCATCGCTATTGAAATTCTCTGATCTTCTTTTTCCCCTTGAACAAACAACCCCCATGAAAAAGCAACTTGCCACCGCCGCCGCCGCGGCCTTGCTGGCCTTGACAGCATTACCCGCGCTGGCCCAGAACATTGCCATCGTCAACGGCAAGCCTGTTCCCAAGGCGCGCCTGGACACCCTGGAAGACCAGATCAAGCAGCAGGCCGCGCGCCTGGGCCGTCCAGGGCCGTCGGATGCCGAGTTGCGCGAAGAAGTCATCGCACGCGAAGTATTCGCGCAGGAAGCCGAGCGCGAGGGTATTTCGTCCACCTCCGCATTCCGCGATCAGATGGAACTGATGCGCCAAACCGTGCTCATCAATACGCTGTTTACCGATTACCTCAAGCAGCACCCGGTTTCCGACGCGGACGCCAAAGCTGAATATGACAACGTAGTCAAACAACTCGCCGCCCAGGCCGGGGGCAAGGAATACAAGGCCAGTCATATTCTGGTCAAGACGCAAGACCAGGCCAATGACATCATCGCCCAGCTCAAGAAAGGTGCCAAGTTCGAGGATCTGGCCAAGCAGTATTCCCAGGATCCCGGTTCCGCGCCCCAGGGCGGCGAGCTGGGCTGGGCCAGTCCCAAGACCTACGTACCCGCATTTGCCGACGCGCTGACCAAGCTGAACAAGGGTCAAACCACTGATGCGCCGGTCAAGACCCAGTACGGCTACCACATCATCCGCCTGGAAGACATCCGCGACACGCCGCCGCCCACGCCGCCCGCCTTCGATGCCGTCAAACCGCAAATAATCCAGGAACTCGAACAGCAAAAGCTGGCCGCTTTTCAAAAGGAATTACGCGACAAGGCCAAGATTGAGTAAGTCTTGCGCCTTCGCGCGCACAGACAACGGGCCGCGCCTTTGGGTTGCGGCCCGTTTTGTTTTTTGTGGAGTTACGGGGGCAGCCTTAAAAACGCGCCTGAGGCCGTTTTTAAGACTTCTTGAAAGCATTGCAAGGAGAAGACTTTTATAGTATATTTGTTTCATGTAACGTGGATGGAGCATCCGTATGACGACTGCAACCGTGAACCAGCGCGTCCAGAAGCATCGTGCCAAGATGCGCCAAGATGGCTTGCGCCCAGTGCAAATCTGGGTACCAGACACCCGCCGCCCGGATTTCGCCCAAGAGTGCCAACGTCAGTGCCGTTTGGTAGCGCAGGCCGATAGGGCAGATACGGCCATGTCGCGGCTCATGGATGATGCTTTGATGAACGTGGACGGCTGGACCGCATGATGCGAGGCGACTTTGTAACCATCGCCATGCAAGGCGATTTTGACAAGCCACGGCCTGCGTTGGTGATTCAGGCTGACCCGTTCAACGGGCACATCAGTACAACGGTTCTTCCGGTGACCAGCACGATCTTCGACGCACCACTATTGCGCGTTACGGTGTCACCAAGCGCTGAAAACGGCTTGAATAAACTGTCACAGGTCATGATCGACAAGGCCGTGACGGTACCAAGCAAAAAGCTGGGGCCAGCTATTGGCCGCATTGATGCCGATGCAATGATGGAGATTGATCGCCGCTTGGCCCTGTTTCTGGGCGTAGCCAAATGAAGCTGGAATGCAAGGAGGCGCTGTGTTCTTTGGCCCTGGGCTGGCGCACGCTTTGGCGTGACTTGCGCGCCGGTGAATTGCGGCTGCTGCTGGCGGCGGTATTGCTGGCAGTGGCGGCGTTGACGGCGGTGGGCTTTTTCGCCAACCGGCTGCAAGCCGGGCTGGCGCGCGACGCGCGCGCGCTGCTGGGCGGCGACGCGGTGCTGGTCAGCGACCATCCGCCCGCTGCGGTCTGGACTCAAAACGCCGGCGCGCTGGGGCTGAGGCACGCGCTGACGCTGACCTTCGCCACCATGGCGCGGGCGGGGCCGCGCCCCAACCCGAATCCCGGCGCGGCGGCCGCAGCCAGGCCGGACAGCGCCGCCGCCCCGGCGCGGCTGGTCATGCTCAAGGCCGTATCACGAGGCTATCCGCTGCGCGGCAATCTGCGCACCGCTGTGCGCGCCAGCGATTTGATTGGGCAGGTTACGCGCGACGCGCCCGCGCCCGGCGCGGCGTGGGTCGATGCGTCACTGCTGACGGCCCTGAATCTGCATCTGGGCGACACGCTGCTGCTGGGCGACGGGCGCTTTCGCATCGACCGCGTAATTACGCTGGAAACCGATCGCGGCGCAGGCTTCATCCTGTTTGCGCCGCGCGTGATGATTAACGCCGCCGGCCTGCCCGCCACGCACCTGGTGCAGCCCGCCAGCCGTGTGACGTACCGGCTGGCAGTGGCCGGGCCGAACGCCGCGGTGCGGCAATTTACCAGCCAGATACAACGCCAGCTCGCCCAGCCCGGCGTGCGCGGAACGCATCTGGAAACGCTGGCGTCGGGGCGGCCCGAAATGCGGCAGACGCTCGACCGCGCGGACAAATTCCTCAACCTGGTCGCGCTGCTGGCGGCGCTGCTTTCGGCGGTGGCCGTGGCGCTGGCCGCGCGCGGCTTTGCCGCGCGGCATCTGGACGACTGCGCGCTGCTGCGCGTGCTGGGCCTGCCGCAGCGCGGCATTGCGCTGGCTTACGCGGCGGAATTT
>JAIRQU010000172.1 GCA_031256305.1 Burkholderiaceae bacterium | reverse complement strand
ATAGCCGCCCAAACAAATACCCAAGCTCTCGAAGCGGGTTTGGTCGTGCGCCTCGAAAAGACCAGCCATCAAATACATGGTGGCGTGGTTATAGAAGTCCGCCGAAAAATAGCCGATGCGCAACCGTTGGGGACGGGGCTTGCCGACATGCCCCGCGCACATTGCCGGCGTGGCCGGTTGCGGTGGCACAAACGCACTGGCCGCGCGCGCCTGGGTAATCCGCCGCAGTTCGGCCAGCTCAAATGGAAAGCGCAACAGAACAAAAGGGTCGATCAGTGAATAAATCGCGGCATCACGGTTTTCTGCTTGCAATGTCTGCTTTAAAGCCGCCAGTTGATCGACGCCCATGCGCCAATCACAGCGTTCGCTGCTGATCCGCGTCAGTAGCGATAGCGTGAAAGGATCATCGCCGTGGCGCGCGCGTTCGCGCCGCGCGGCTTCATACGCCTCATCGGACTGGCCGTCATCAAGCAGCACGCTGGCCAGAATGGCCTGCACACCGGGGAAATCCGGTTGCAGAGCAACCGCGCGCCGGGCGTGCTGCAAAGCCAGGGTTACATCCCGCCCTTTAATCAAGGTAGCGATGTTGGCATGGGCCACGGCTTGTGTCGCTGGGTCACCGGCCAGACTTTGCGCCTTGCGGTAGCACGCCAGCGCCTGCTGCATCTGCCCCAGTTTTTGATAAACGCCGCCCATCAGGGACCAGCCCAGCGCCAGCAACGGATGGCGCTCCAGCACGGGTTGCAGCACGCGCTGCGCTTCGGCGCAACGATTCAGGCGGATTAGCGCCTCGGCGCGCTGGTAATACGGTTCGGGCCGTTCGGGCGCCAGTTCAATGGCGCGGGCAAAGCTCTGCTCGGCTCGCGCCCAGTCCAGTCGCTTGACATACAGCAGACCGAGATTGAAATGCGCAGCCGGGCGGTCGGGATCAATTTGCAAAGCCCGGTTCAGACTGGTGATGGCCTGGCCAATGCGGTCCGCGGCCTCTTGCGTGGTGGACAGGTTGACCCAGGCCGCCGCATTGTTTGGATCGCGTTCCAGCAGGCGATGCAACAAGTTTTCGGCTTCCTCGCACTTGCCCTGCTGCGTCAGCGCCAGGCTGGCGATCTGCATGGCGGTGGCGGAATCATTGACCTGCGGCGCGTCGGTCAACGGCTGCGTCAGCGCCAGAGCCTGCGCGAACTGGCCCGTATAGAGGGCATTCCGGGCCTGTTTCAAAGCGAGTTCGGCGGATGAAGTCATGGCCTTTGCATACCCAGCATTTGTTGCAACTCGACCGGCGAGAGCAACCGGTCGGCAATCAGCTCGCCGCGCACGACGCGCGCCGTGCCCAGCAGCGCGCGCGGACGGTCGCCGTACACGGCCACGCGGTCGGCATCGGGCCAGAGACCGCGCCGCCGTAGGCCGGTGAGAAAGCGCCCGGCCGCCTCGTCGGGCAAGGCGATCGCCACGTGATCGGGCAGCAGCGCGGCGGGCGGCAACAGGCGCGCCAGCCGCGCCGGTTCGTCCAGCGCCTCCAAAGCCGGCAGCGTGATGCACTGCGCCAGGTCGAACGGCCCCGTAGCGGTGCGCCGCAGCGCGGTCAGGTGCGCGCCGCAGCCGAGCGCCTGGCCAATGTCCTCGGCCAGCGTGCGGATGTAGGTGCCCTTGCTGACCGTGGCCGTGATGCGGATCGAAACCGCATCGACCGGGGTGATGTCGAGCTTGAACACCGTCACGCCGCGCGGCGCGCGATCAACCTGCACGCCGGCGCGCGCATATTCGTACAGCGCCTTGCCGTCCTTTTTGAGCGCACTGTGCATCGGCGGAATCTGCCGGATCGCGCCGGTAAATTGCGCGGCCACACGCGCCAAGTCCTGCGCCGTGACGTCGTGTACCGGGCGCTCTTCGATCACATCGCCTTCGGCATCGCCCGTGCTGGTGCGCACGCCCAAGCGGGCGACGGCCTGATAAGTCTTGTCGGCGTCGAACTGAAGCTGGCTGAACTTAGCGGCCGCGCCAAAGCACAGCGGCAGCACGCCGGTGGCCAGCGGGTCGAGCGTGCCGGTGTGACCGCCCTTCTCCGCACTCAGCAGCCATTTGACCTTTTGCAACGCCTGGTTGCTGGAAAGGCCGATGGGTTTGTCGAGCAGCAACACCCCATGCACAGGGCGCCGCTGCACCCTGGACCTGAGACCCCCACGCTTCCCTGCTGCGCAGGGTGCGCTGCCCCCCATGGGGGCTTTCGCGTCTTGGGATGGCCCCGCGACGCTCACTGGCGCGCTCATGCTCAATTGTCTTTGGAACGGGACGCAACAGCCCTCGCAATCAGCGCGTTCAGGTCGGCGGCGCGTTCGGGGGTGCGGTCCAGGATGAAGTGCAGCGTTGGCACGGTATGGATATGCAGCCGCTTGAACAGGCCGTTGCGCAGAAAACCGGCGGCCTGCTCCAGCGCCTGCTGCGTCTGCTCCACATCGCCCGCCAGCACGCTGAAAAACACCTTGGCGTGCGCGTAGTCGGGCGAGACTTCCACGCTTTGCAGCGTAATCATGCCCACGCGCGGGTCCTTCAGCTCGCGCGCGATCAGCTCCGTCAGATCGCGCTGGATCTGATCGGCCACCTTCAGGGCGCGGGTGTGAGTAGGTGAATGCGCAGACATAGAAAATTCAAATTAATTTGAACTGTTGTAGCCGCCATAACTCCTGCGAATGGTACGAAGAATTACTGCACCATGAGGTTGCTCTCCATCACCCTGAATCACAACCCAAGAAATTTCACCGGAATTTTTTAAAATCCGTTTTTCCATTAATTCTGTGATCCTCCACGTCTCGTCCGCAGCTCTTTCATATGGATAGTCACCAACCTCTGTGTTTTGATCAACACGCAAAACAATACGCACCCCTTCAATGGCCCATACCTTTTCCTCGAATTCACGTACTTTCATATAATGCTCCTTTCTAGTTTAGTGAAAAGTTCAAATTTCCTTAAAGAAATAATGAACACCTCTAAAATCATTTTTAGAGCGTGCGCGCGATTTCCTTGATCTCGAACAACTCGAGCTGATCGCCTTCCTTGATGTCGTTGTAGCCCTTGAGCTTGATGCCGCACTCGAAGCCTTCCTTGACCTCGCGCACGTCGTCTTTCATGCGCTTGAGCGATTCCATCTCGCCGGTGTAGATCACCACGTGGTCGCGCAGCAGGCGGAAGCGCGCGTCGCGCCGCACCACGCCTTGCGTGACCATGCAGCCAGCCACGGTACCGATCTTGGAAGCGACGAACACGGTGCGGATTTCGGCCATGCCGATGACTTCTTCCTTCTGCTCCGGTGCCAACATGCCGGCCATGGCAGCCTTGATCTCATCAACGGCGTCGTAGATGATGTCGTAATAGCGAAGTTCCACGCCATTGGCCTCGGCCAGCTTGCGCGCGGACGCATCGGCGCGGGTGTTAAAGCCGATGATGACGGCCTTGGACGCAATCGCCAGGTTCACGTCGCTTTCGCTGATGCCGCCCACGCCGGTGCGCACCATCTGCACTTGAACCTCGCCGTTGCTGAGTTTGAGCAGCGAGGCGGCCAGCGCCTCCTGCGAGCCTTGTACGTCGGCCTTGAGAATGATGGGCAGGTGCTTGACTTCGCCCGCGGCCATGTCGGAGAACATGCTCTCCAGCTTGGCCGCCTGCTGCCGGGCCAGCTTGGTGTTGCGGAACTTGCCTGCGCGGTAGGTGGCGATTTCGCGCGCGCGGCGCTCGTCGGCCATCACCATGAATTCGTCGCCAGCCTGCGGCACCTCGGCCAGTCCCTGGATTTCGACGGGAATCGACGGCCCGGCGAATTGGGCCGACTTGCCGTTTTCGTCGAGCATGGCGCGCACGCGCCCGGAGGTTTGCCCGGCCAGCACCACGTCGCCGACCTTGAGCGTGCCCGACTGCACCAGCACCGTGGCGACCGGGCCGCGCCCTTTGTCGAGCTGCGCCTCGATCACCAGGCCCTTGGCCGCGGCCTCGACCGGGGCCTTGAGTTCCAGCACTTCGGCTTGCAGCAGCACCTGCTCCAGCAGTTCGTCGATGCCCTGCCCCGTCTTGGCCGACACCGGCACGAAGGGCGCATCGCCGCCGAATTCTTCGGGCACCACTTCCTCGGTCACCAGTTCGCTCTTGACGCGATCGGGGTTGGCATCGGGTTTGTCAATCTTGTTGATAGCCACCACGATGGGCACCTGCGCCGCCTTGGCGTGCTGAATCGCTTCCTTGGTCTGCGGCATCACGCCGTCGTCGGCGGCCACCACCAAGATCACGATGTCGGTGGCTTGCGCGCCGCGCGCGCGCATGGCGGTAAACGCCTCGTGGCCCGGCGTATCCAGAAAAGTAATGGTGCCGCGCGGCGTATCGACGTGGTAGGCGCCGATGTGCTGCGTGATGCCGCCAGCCTCGCCCGCGGCCACCTTGGCACGGCGGATGTAATCGAGCAGCGAGGTCTTGCCGTGATCGACGTGCCCCATCACGGTAACCACCGGCGCGCGCGGCAGGGCCTCGGCGGACTGGGCCTGCACCTCCTGGTCGGTAAAGGCTTCCGGGTCATCAAGCGTGGCCACCACCGCTTTGTGGCCCAGTTCCTCGACCAGGATCATGGCCGTGTCCTGGTCCAGCGACTGGTTGATGGTGACCATCTGGCCAAGCTTCATCAGCGCCTTGATGACCTCGCTGGCCTTGATCGCCATCTTGTGCGCCAATTCGGCGACCGTGATGGTCTCGGGCACATGCACTTCTATGACGCGCTGCTCGTGCTCCACCGGCGCGGCCACAAGCCGCTCGCGCCCCCGGTCGCGCTCGCCGCGCCGCGCCCTGCCGCCCGCGCGCCAGCCGCCACCGCGACCCGTGCCGCCGGCACTGTCGCCGCGCGTAGGCATGCCTTTTTTCTTGGCGGGATCGCCCGCCCAGCTCGACGAGAGCTTGGCGGATTTGATCTCCTTGCCCGGAACGGCCGCGCCGGTTTTGGCCTTGGCTTGCGCCGCGCCAGTCTT
>JAIRQU010000034.1 GCA_031256305.1 Burkholderiaceae bacterium | reverse complement strand
TCGGGGCGCGCCCGGCCAAATGGCCGTCGCCGCGCGCGAGCAGCAGCACCGACCCTTTCTCGTCACCCAGCGCAATCCACGGGCCGAATACCCGCGGGCCGGACAGATAGCGCCATTGCAGCGCATCGCTGATCCAGGCGCGGTCGCCATTGGATTGCTGCCAGGCCAACACGCGGCCATCGGCCTCGGCACCGTAAAGCGTCTTGCCATCCCCATCCAGCCCCGTGCCGCCGTTGGCCGGGCGCGTCCACAGCACCTTGCCGGTGGCGGCGTCGGCGCAGCCCACGGCGGTTTGAAAGGCGCGCGCGCACAGCGTGGCACCGTCCGCGCGTACCACGCCGCCAACCAGATCGACCAGCCGCTCCACGTCGTTGGTGCCGCGGGCGACGGCCAGCGGCGCTTCCCAGCGCACCGATCCCTGGTCGGGATCGACCCCGGTCAGCCGCCCGGCCAGACCCGCCACCAGCGTGTCGCCCACGGGCAGCAGCACCCCGGCCTGGAGCAGCACCAGCGGGTTGCCCGCAGGCGGCTGGGTGTGCCACAGCAACGCGCCGCTAGCGCCGTCAAAGGCGAACAGCGAACGGTCCGCGCCCAGCACGAATACGCGGCCACCGGCCACCAGTGGCGCGGTGTAGCTCTGCGTGGAAAGGCGCTGATGCCAGATCGCGCGCGCGCCGTCGAGCGCGATGAGCTGGTTGTCCTGCGTGACCACGGCATCGGTAGAGCCGTTGCCGCCGACCCCGGCGGCGAGCTGGTTCTTGACTTGCGCATGAGCCAACTCGCGGCCCGTGGCGGCGTCCAGCGTAAGCACCGCGCCATCCGTGGCGGCGACCGTGACGTTGCCGCCCCGCACGTGGATTTGCAGCGGATAGTCCACTGGCCCCGGCAGCTTGGCCGACCATGCCAGCCGCAGCGGGTTGGTTAGCCCCGCAGGCAGTTCAGCGGGATTGGGCCGCACCGAGCCGGAGCAGCCCGCTAAAATGGCCGCCCCGGCCAGCGCGGCGCCAAGCAGCGCCCGTAACGCGCAACGGCGCGGCAGCGTCATCATCATGATGTAGTTCCTTGAGCGGACGCCGCCGGAGCAGCGGATTGAGCCGCGGGAGCAGCCGCGCCCGCATCGGGATTGATGCCCAGCGCGGCCAGCTTGGCGCCGACTGCGCGCTGGTAGCCGCCGCTGTCCGCGTCCAGCCCCTGATAGGCCTTGCCATATTCGGTGGCCGCCTGATCCTTTTTGCCCTGTAGCAGCAATACATCGCCGCGCCGGTCAGCGGCCAGCGCCGCAAAGGACGGCGGGAAGCTCCACGCCAGTTGCTGCAAGGCCGCGTCATATGCCTTTTCACTGACCAGCACGTCCGCCAGCCGCAGCCGCGCCAGCGCGCGCAGGCCGGGCGTGGCGGCCTGGTCCGCCGCCCATGTCAGGGCCGCCTTGCTTTCGGCGGCCTGCCCCTGATCGAGCAGCGCCTTGCCCGCCAGCAGCGCGCCTTGCGCGGCATAGGTGGTGCCGCCGTATTTGTTCTTGAGATCGGTAAACGCCTGCCGTATCCGCGCCGCGTCGCCCGAATCGACAGCTTGTTCCAGCGAGCCATACAGCGCCGATGCGTAGGCGGCCTGGCGGTTCTGCCAGTATTGCCAGCCGTTCCAGCCCGCAAACGCCAGCAGCGCGATAACCAGCAGTCCGGAAATCAGGGATCCCCAGCGGTTCCAGAAATGTTTGAGCGCGTCTAGCTGCTCCTGCTCTTCAAGATCGAGTGCTGTAGCCATGAAAAATCCGGAACCAGAATTAGGGGGATTTTAGGTGTACCGCCAACGCCGCCGTATCGCTCAGGGACAAGCGCGCCTGCGCGCCCGCGCCGTCGCGCAGCGCCTTGACGGTGACTTGACCGGCGGCCAGTTCGTCGCCGCCGAAGATCAGCGCATAACGCGCCCCGCAAGCGTCGGCCTTTTTGAACTGGCTCTTCATGCTGCCCAGACCATCGCCGCCGTCCGCGTGCCCCGCCGCGTGCAACTGCACCGCCGCGCCCGCGGCGCGCAGCGCTTGCAGGCACGCCAGCACGCGCGGGAAATACGCCGCGTCGGGCACGATGGCGTAAGCGTCGGGCGCGGCGCCGGGCGCGGCAACGCCTTTTTGCCGCAGCAGTTCCAGCACGCGCTCCACGCCCATGGCCCAGCCCACCGCCGGGGCAGGTTTGCCGCCGATTTCCTCGATCAAATAGTCGTAGCGCCCGCCGCCACAAATAGTGCCTTGCGCGCCCAGGCTGCCGGTGACGAACTCGAACACCGTCAGGTTGTAGTAGTCCAGCCCGCGCACCAGCCGCGGGTTGATGCGGTAGTCGATGCCGCAGGCGCGCAGCGCGTCCTGCACCGCCGCGAAGTGCGCGCACGAAGCATCGCCCAGGTGGTCGAGCAACTGGGGCGCGCCGTCGGCCAGCGCCTGCATGGCGGGGTTCTTGGTGTCGAGAATGCGCAACGGGTTGACGTGCAGCCGCCGGCGCGCGTCCTCATCGAGTTGATCGGCGTGCGCTTCAAAGTAGGCCACCAGCGCGGCGCGGTGCGCGCGGCGCTCATCGGGCTGGCCCAGGCAGCCCAATTCGAGCCGCCAGTCGCTCAGGCCCAGCGCGCGCCACAGTTCGGCGGCCAGCAGGATCAACTCCGCGTCCACTTGCGGCCCGGCGTAGCCCAGCGCCTCCGCGCCGACCTGGTGGAACTGCCGGTAGCGGCCGCGCTGCGGACGCTCGCGCCGGAACATCGGCCCCAGATAGTACAAGCGCTTGCCGCCGTCGTAGAGCAGGTTGTGCTCGACCGCGGCGCGCACCACGCCCGCCGTGCCTTCGGGGCGCAGACTCAGATTGTCGGCCTGGCCACGCTGGTCGGCGCGGTCCTCGAACGAATACATCTCTTTTTCCACCACGTCGGTGGCCTGCCCCAGTCCGCGCGCGAACAGTTGCGTGTGCTCCAGGATGGGCGTGCGCACGTCGCGGAAGGCAAAGCGCGTCATGGTCTGACGCACGATGGACTCGAACCATTCCCAGCGCGCCGAGTCCGGCGGCAGGATGTCGTTCATGCCTTTGATGGCGGTGAATTTGTCGGGCATGGGCGCTACTCTACCTTCAAGTCAATGTGCCCTATCCCAATTGGGGCCGATGCCCGCTTCGGCTATCAGCGGCACTTTAAGCTGCGCGACGCTGGCCATCCATTCGGGAATCGTCTGGCGCGCCCAGCCGGTTTCGGCACTGGGCACTTCCAGGATCAGTTCATCATGCACCTGCATGACCATGCGGGTGGCGCGGCGCTGGTCTTGCAGACCTTGCTGGACTTTGACCATCGCCATTTTGATGAGGTCGGCGGCCGTGCCCTGCATGGGCGCGTTGATGGCGGCGCGCTCGGCGGCGGCGCGGCGCGGGCCGTTGCTGCCGCGAATGTCGGGCAGGTACAGCCGCCGGCCAAACACGGTTTCAACATAGCCGCGCTGACGCGCCTGCTCGCGGATTTCGTCCATGTAGCGCGCCACGCCCGGATAGCGCTCGAAGTAGCGGGCGATGTAGTTGCGCGCCGCGGTGTTGTCTATGCCCAGACTGCGCGCCA
>JAIRQU010000270.1 GCA_031256305.1 Burkholderiaceae bacterium | reverse complement strand
CTCTTCCGATCTAACCCCAACAGGAGTACTTGCATGACCCTCGTCAACACCCAGATCAAACCGTTCAAGAACCAGGCTTTCCGCGAAGGCAAATTCATTGAGGTCACCGAAGCCACCCTCAAAGGCAAGTGGGCGGTCGTTTTTTTCTACCCGGCCGACTTCACCTTCGTGTGCCCGACCGAGCTGGAAGACCTGGCCGATCACTACGCCGATTTCCAGAAGCTGGGCGTGGAAATCTATTCGGTATCCACCGACACGCATTTTTCGCACAAGGTCTGGCATGAAACGTCCGACGCCATCCGCAAGATCAAGTTCACCATGATCGGCGACCCGACCTGGCAACTGACGCAAAACTTCCATGTGCTGCGCGAAGGCCAGGGCTTGGCCGACCGCGGCGCTTTCATCGTCGATCCGCAGGGCGTCATCCAGGCCGAGGAAATCACCGCCGAGGGCATCGGGCGCAACGCCGACGAGCTGCTGCGCAAAGTCAAGGCCGCCATCTACGTGGCCAAGCACCCCGGCGAAGTCTGCCCGGCCAAGTGGAAGGAAGGCGACAAGACGCTGGCCCCTTCGCTGGAACTGGTCGGCAAGATCTGATCTTGCCGCCAGATACGCCACGCGCGGCATAACCGGGGGCGCCGCGATGACCGGGCCGCACACAAGCGCCGCCGTGCGGCGGGGTTTGCCGGCCCGTTTCCACACCGGTTACGCTGGCCATTCCAACCCCGGCAAGACTTGATTAGCATCCTCTTGCGCTACTATTTCAGGAGCATTCATCATGCTGGACGACACCATCAGGCAACAATTGGCGGCCTATCTGGAGCGCGTGACGCAGCCGTTCGAGATTGTGGCCGCGCTCGGCGGCGACGCCAAATCCGCCGAGCTGCATGAGCTGTTGAGCGAAATCGCCGCCATGCGGCCCGGCATGATCGCGCTGCGCACCAACGGACAAGATCGGCGCGTGCCTTCGTTCACGCTGGAGCGCATTGGCGCGCCGGCGCGTCTGCGTTTTGCCGCCATTCCGCTGGGACACGAATTCACCTCGCTGGTACTGGCCCTGCTGTGGACGGGCGGCCACCCGCCCAAGGAAGCGCCAGAGTTGCTGGAGCAGATCAAGGCGCTGGAGGCCAACCTGAACTTCGAGGTGTACATGAGCCTGTCGTGCCACAACTGCCCGGACGTGGTACAGGCGCTGGCGCTGATGGCCACGCTCAATCCGCGCATCACGGTCACGGTGATTGACGGCGGCCTGTTCCAGCAAGAAATTGACGCGCGCGAAATCATGGGCGTGCCCACGGTTTACCTCAACGGCCAGCCCTTCGCCAATGGCCACATGGGACTGGAGGACATTCTGCACAAGGTCGATTCCGGCGCGGCGCAGCGGGACGCGGTGCGGATCAGCGCCAAAGCGCCGTTCGAGGTGCTGGTCATCGGCGGCGGCCCGGCGGGCGCGGCGGCGGCCATCTATGCCGCGCGCAAGGGCATCCGCACCGGCCTGGTGGCCGACCGCCTAGGCGGGCAGGTCAACGACACCAACGAAATCGAAAACTACCCTGGCCTGCCGCAAACCAACGGCCCGGCCTACGCCGCCGCGCTGGCCGGGCAGGTGCGCGGCTACGGCGTGGACGTGATGAACGCCCAGCGCGTGACCGCGCTCACGCCCGCCGCGCGGCCCGGCGGCCTGGCCAACGTCACGCTGGACAACGGCGGCCAATTGCACAGCCGCGCCGTCATCGTCGCCACCGGCGCGCGCTGGCGCAACGTCGGCTGCCCCGGCGAGCAGGAATACAAGACCCGCGGCGTGGCCTACTGCCCGCACTGCGACGGGCCGCTGTTCAAGGGCAAGGACGTGGCCGTCATCGGCGGCGGCAATTCGGGCGTGGAAGCGGCCATCGACCTGGCAGGCGTGGTCCAGCACGTGACCCTGCTGGAATTTCTGCCGGAAATGAAGGCCGACGCGGTGCTGATCGACAAGCTGCGCAGCCTGCCCAACGTCACCGTCCACACCAACGCCCAGACCACCGGAATCACCGGCGCGGACGGCAAGGTCAACGGTCTGCACTTCAAACGCCGCGACAGCGGCGAGCTGGTCCAGTTGCCGCTGGAAGGCGTGTTCGTGCAAATCGGCCTGATCCCGGACACCGAATGGCTGGGCGGCGCGGTCGAGCGCACGCGGCAAGGCGAAATCGTTATCGACGCCAAGGGCCAGACCAGCGCGCCCGGCATCTTTGCCGCGGGCGACTGCACCACCACGCCCTACAAGCAGATCGTGGTAGCCGCCGGTTCTGGCGCGGCGGCGGCGCTGTCGGCGTTCGATTATCTGATTCGCACGCCTGCGATGGATGCTGGCGCTAAAAATGGTTGACCGGCCTTTAACGCTAACGGCGGCCCCTGCGTCGCCATTGCCGTCCCAGCGGTAAACAAGGGGTTACACGCAAAATCCAATCATGTATATCCCGGTTTGGCGCAAAAGCCGTTAGCGCCTCGCGGCAGCGTCCGCGCCTATGGTTCAGCCTGTTGTCTGTACAGTTCCCGACCATCCGGGCAAATAGCGCGCCTCCTGGCCGTGTACCTGTGCTTTGGCGTTGGCAAGCGCTTTGTCGAAATTTTTGCGAATTTTTTGCACGGTGATTTTGGTGCGCAGAAAATCCGCCCACAAAAATTCGCTGAATGGCGTAGTATCCTTCGCATACCCCCCCACGCGCCTCAATTCCCCGGCAAGACTGCGAAACGGATCGTCGGCCAGTTCAGTCAATTTTTTCGGCAAATTCACATAATCACAACGTTGACCCCGTGCATCGAAGGGATGCACCCACTGATTATGTTCCATCATGCGCCAGAAAATCGTTTCATCAAGCCACGACAAATCCTTGACCATCATGACTTTC
Source organism: Burkholderiaceae bacterium (assembly GCA_031256305.1). Taxonomy (GTDB): domain Bacteria; phylum Pseudomonadota; class Gammaproteobacteria; order Burkholderiales; family Burkholderiaceae_C; genus Ottowia. The sequence goes on along the minus strand of JAIRQU010000270.1, from coordinate 6,202 downwards.
GCTTTCTGAACGCCTTCTTCTATCAGTGCGATACCGAGATGATGGTGATCGACAATGTAATAATTCTTCCTGGGGCCGAGCACGGCAGGAAACCAATGTGAATCAATCGTGGCTGCACGCGCTTTTTTATCGAGCGATTTCCAGTGGCTGCGCTTGACCGATACTTCGCGGTAACCCACGGTCATTTGCGTTGGCCGCAGCGATTCCAGCTTCACTGGAATCAAATAAATATCGGTATTCGTCATCATCATGGGGTAGTTCTCCATATAACCAGATACACCCAGTACCGGCCGGTTGGGGGGAGTGGACGAACTCCAGCATTACCGTTTTTGTGCCGGACTGCCTTTTTATTGAGTTTTCAAAATACCGGGACATAATGCGGGAGTTCGCCTGTGGCTCACGCCAATCCATCGGTTCAATCCGCAAATAACGGCGCGCACCGCCACCGCTATTTCACCAACCTTGGATTGAGCGTGTACAGCCCCGTCAGCGCGGCCTGCGCCAGAATGTGCCCCTGCATGGCTGCGCGCACGGCGGCACCGTTGAAGGAGCCGCTGACCGCAAGGGCGGGCACATCCAGCGCGTACAACGTGAAAGTGTAATGGTGCACGATGCTGTCGTTCCACGGCGGGCAGGGGCCATCGTAGCCATGGTAGTCGCCGCGCATGTCGGCATCGCTGGCGAACCAGCCGGTGTAGTCGTTGAGGCCGTGACGCATTTCGCCCGGCGCCGCCGATACTTGCGGCCCCGGCTTGCCGCGCGGGGTAATGCCGTGGCTGTGGCTGCCTGCGGCAATTTCGCGCTGCGTGGCCGGAATGTCGATCAATACCCAATGAAAAAAATCCACGCGCGGCAGCGTAGCCGGCACTTCGCGGCCTTCCTGATTGACATCATCGCCCTTGCTGGGCACGTCCGGATCGTGGCAAATCAAGACGAACGAGCGGGTTGCGGCGGGCGCATCGTCCCAAGCCAGATGCGGATTGCGGTTGCCCGACAGAATGACATGCCGGACCGCATCGGGCACGGCAAATGCGTATTCGCCGGGAATTGGAGTCATGTCCGCAAAGCTGCGGCTCCACAGTTTCATCGTCATCTCCCTGCTTGCTGAAAGCCGCAAATAGCGGGAACGGCAAAAACAACCCAAAAGGCAGCAAACAAGACCTTTTGCCGGCGCAGTATACGGCGCGCACGACCCGTCAAGTCCATCAAGTACAGCGGGCAATGGCGGAATTTTCAGGCCATCACCCTGGTCAAAGTCATGCGCTTTGCCTACAATCGCGGCCTATCTCAACAACCGGGGCGTGTGCATTGGACAGCGGCAGTAGTCGATCTCCGAACTGTTTTTCTGTCTGAGCGGCAGGACGTTTGCGCCCCAATTGATGATTGGCCGCCGTCCCGCCAGCGCAGGCGGGAGTGGCGTGTGCCTGGCGGTTTGTACCGCGTGGTGGTTGCGTGCGCCCTGGTTTGGTCTGTCCCGGTCATGCCTGAACAACTCGTGCCGTGCCACACCCACACTTGCGCCTGAAATCGCGCCTTTGCGCCCTAGGCGTGAATCCACCGATTTCATTGCGCGCAACCGCAAGTTCGGCACGACACTAGCCGGGAAACCCGATGGCGTCCATTTTTGAACTCAACCGCATCGCCAGCGCGTCGGCCTGGCGGGTGCTGCCCAACCGCTGGGACTTCATCGCCTTTCCGCTGATCGTGGGCCTGCTGGCGCTCATTACGGTAGGGTTCCACCAGACGCTGGCGCCGATTGCGACTTTGCAGAACGAGGCCATTTCGCTGTCCCCCGTGCATCTGCCCGAATACGCGCTGCGCACCACGCTGCGCATGTTGGCGGCGATGGCCGCGTCGCTGGCTTTCACGCTGGGTTACGGCACGCTGGCGGCCAAGAGCCGGCGCGCGGGCATGGTGCTGGTGCCGATTCTGGACATTTTGCAATCGGTGCCGGTGCTGGGCTTCATATCGTTCACGGTGACGTTTTTCCTAGCGCTGTTTCCGCGCCGGGTGCTGGGGCCGGAGCTGGCGGCGATCTTCGCCATCTTCACCAGTCAGGCATGGAACATGACCTTCAGCTTCTACCAGTCGCTGCGCACCGTGCCGCGCGATCTGGATGAGGTTTCGCGCGGCTTTCACCTGACGGGCTGGCAGCGTTTCTGGAAGCTGGAGGTGCCGTTTTCCATGCCGGGACTGATCTGGAACATGATGATGTCGATGTCCGGCGGCTGGTTCTTCGTGGTGGCGTCCGAGGCCATCACGGTCGGCGACCACACTTTCACGCTGCCGGGCGTGGGCGCGTATCTGGCGCAAGCCATCGCGCAACAAAACCTGGCGGCTATCGGCTGGGTGATTTTGACGATGGTGGTGGTGATCCTGGCCTACGACCAGTTGCTGTTCCGCCCGCTGGTGGCGTGGGCCGACAAGTTCCGCATGGAAAACACCAGTTCCGGCGACGCGCCGCAATCGTGGTTGCTGGACCTGGTCCGCCGCACCCGGCTCATCCACCGGCTGCTCGCGCCGCTGGGCTGGCTGCTGGCGCAAATGGCGCGCGTACCCCTGCGCCTGCCGCCGTTGCCGTGGCAGCAATGGCGGCAAACCGTTACCGGCATGTCCGGTGCGCGGCGTGCAGCGCCATCGCGCGCGTCCCAGCGCCTGGGCGACGCGGCGCTCGGCGCGCTGGTGGTGGCGCTCACGCTCTATGTCCTGTGGCGCGTCGTGGGCTATCTGAGCGCCGAAATCACCTGGGGCGAAGTCGGCCACGTGTTCGCGCTGGGGCTGATTACGCTGCTGCGCGTGATGGTGCTGATCGCCATTGCCTCGGTCATCTGGGTGCCGCTGGGGGTGCTGATCGGCCTACGCCCGGCGCTGGCTGAAAAAATCCAGCCTCTGGCGCAATTTCTGGCGGCGTTTCCGGCCAATCTGATGTTTCCTGCGTTTGTCATGGTCATCGCGCGTTTTGGCCTGAACCCGGACATCTGGCTCTCGCCGCTGATCGTGCTGGGCACGCAGTGGTACATCCTGTTCAACGTCATCGCGGGCGCCAGCGCCTACCCCAACGATTACCGCGAGGCCGCCGCCAGCTTCCGCATCCGCGGCTGGCAGTGGTGGCGGCAGGTCATGCTGCCGGGCATCTTTCCCTACTACATCACGGGAGCCATCACCGCATCGGGCGGCGCGTGGAACGCCAGCATCGTCTCCGAGTTCGTGCAGTGGGGCCATACCCAAATCGCCGCGCACGGGTTGGGCGCGTACATCGCGCAAACCACCGCCGCGGGCAACTACCCCAAGATCATTCTGGGCATCGCCGTGATGTCGCTGTTCGTAACCCTGTTCAACCGCCTGCTGTGGCGGCCCCTGTATGCCCACGCCGAAGAACGGCTGCGTCTGGATTAAACGCGCGGCCCTGTTCATGCCCATCGGAGCCATTGCCATGACCGACCTTTACCCCGCCATTACCCCATCGTCCGTCCCGCCGGCGGCACGGCCCGCTCTGCGCGTCGGCGCGGGCGCGGAAATCCTGATGCTGGGCCACGTCACGCGCGGCTTTGACAAGGAACACGCCGAAAAGCTGGTGCTCGACGACGTCAACCTGAGCTTGCGCGAAGGCGAAATCGTCGGACTGCTGGGGCGCTCCGGCTCAGGCAAATCGACGCTGCTGCGCATCATCGCGGGGCTGATTCCGGCCTCTTCCGGGCAAGTCATGTACCAGGGCCAGCCGGTGGACGGCCCGGCCCAGGGGGTGGCGATGGCGTTCCAGACCTTCGCGCTGTTTCCGTGGCTGACGGTGCTGCAAAACGTCGAGGCCGGGCTGGAGGCGCTGGGCGTGGGCGCGCATGAACGGCGCGCGCGCGCGCGGGCGGCCATCGACCTCATCGGGCTGGACGGCTTCGAGAACGCCTATCCGCGCGAGATGTCCGGCGGCATGCGCCAGCGCGTGGGCTTTGCGCGCGCGCTGGTGGTAGAGCCGACCCTGCTGCTAATGGACGAACCGTTCTCCGCGCTGGACGTGCTCACCGCCGAAACGCTGCGCACCGACCTGCTCGACCTGTGGACCGAGGGCAAGCTGCCGATCAAGTCGGTGCTGATCGTCACCCACAACATCGAGGAAGCCGTGTTCATGTGCGACCGCATCCTGGTGCTCTCGTCCAACCCCGGCAAAGTCATTGCCGAAATCGCCGTGCCCTTTGCGCGCCCGCGCAACCGGCTGGCCCCGGCGTTCCGCAAGCTGGTCGATGACATCTACGCGCGCATGACCGCGCGCGTGGCCAACGAGGCCGCCAAGAAAGGGCTGGAACTGGGCAGCCGCCTGCCGCAGGTTTCCACCAACCTGATGGCCGGGCTGATCGAAACGCTGGCCGGCGCGCCCTACAACGGGCGCGCCGACATGCCCGAAATCGCGCAAACGCTGCACCTGGAAGTCGATGACCTGTTCCCCATCGTTGAAGTGCTGCAACACCTGGGCTTTACCGAAGTGCGCGAAGGCGACGTATTCCTCACGCCCCAGGCGCGGGTGTTCGCGGAATTGGGCACGCAAGAGCGCAAGGCCATGTTCGCGCGGCATCTGCTGGAGCGCGTGCCGCTGGCCGCGCGCATCCGCAAGGTGCTCGACGAGCGCCCCGGCCACCGCGCCCCGCGCATGCGCTTTGAGCAGGAGCTGGAAGACTTTCTCTCCGACGGCGCGGCCACCGAAACGCTGGACGCCGTGATCGACTGGGGCCGCTACGCCGAAATTTTTTCCTACAACGACCAGACCGAAATTTTCAGTCTGGAGGATGTGGAAACGTAAAAACCGCTTGGCTGCATGCCCAGGCGGCGCCAACGCGCGGTCAAGTCATGTCACGGCGCGCCGCGCGTCCACTCGTAACGGCAGAAACGCCGCCAATGCGCCGTTGCAGACCTTGGCGCTTACGCCTGGCTCGTCTTTAAGCGCCGCCCGTTTGCAGGGGCATCATCGCGCCGCCAGCGGGGCCGTAACCCATCGGGCCGCCGGGCATCGGCGCGCCCAAGGGCCGATAGCCGGCAGCGCCCCGATTGCGCGCGCGCAGAAACATCATGACCAGCCCGGCGACGATCACCAGCGCCAAAATCAACCCCCATGACAGCCCGCCTTGCCGCAGGGGCGCGCCGCCGATCATGCGCCGCGCTTGCCCGTTGCCGCCGCCCGTCAGCAAGGCTTGCAGCGACTGAACGGCTTGCGGTTTGGCAAAAGAAAGGCTAGGGTCAAGCCGCCGCGCGTTGTCCAACTGACCGCGCGCCGCGCTCAACTTGCCTTGCCGGGCCAGCAGCTCGGCCTCGACAAAGTGCGCCTTGGCGCTGTCGGGGTGCTCGCGCAACACCTGATCCATCAGGCTCTGCGCCTGGGCGTAGTTGCCCGCCCGCGCCGCCTGGTACACCTGATCGACCGACGGCCCAGCCGCCCAAGCGACGGCGCAGGCCATCAAGCCAGCGGCCAAGAGGAGTTTGGCGATGGTTTTGGCAAACATGAGTTCGGGTTCTCCGCAAAGATAGAACAAGTCAATGAGATGAGGCAAGCGCCCGGAAGTTTCAATACCGCGTCTTTCGGCGCACTCTTTCCGGCAAGCGCCGGGCGCTCATTTACCCCGCGAATCCTTCAACCCCGTGATGCGGTTGAAGACCAGTTTGCCGCCGCTTTGGTGGTCGCGCCGGTCGGCGACAAAGTAGCCATGCCGCTCGAACTGATAGCGCGCTTCGGGCTGCGCCGCGCCCAATCCCGGCTCGACCACGGCCTGCGCCACGCGCAGACTGGCGGGGTTGAGCGCTTGCAAAAAGTCGCGCCCGCCCGCGTCGGGCTGTTCCTCGGTGAAAAGCCGTTCGTACAAACGTGCCTCGGCGCGCAGCCCGTTAGCCGCGCCGACCCAGGTGATAACGCCTTTGACCTTGACCCGGTCCGCGCCGGGCGTGCCGCTCTTGGTGTCGGGCAGCAGCCGCGCGTGTACGGCGGCGATGTGCCCGTCCGCGCCGCGTTCGGCACCGGTGGATTCGATGACGTAGCCGTATTTCAGCCGCACGGCGTTACCGGGAAACAGGCGGAAGAAGCCTTTGACCGGCGCGTCCTGGTAATCACCGCGCTCAATCCAGATTTCCGGGCCGAGCAGAAAGCGCCGCTCGCCCAACTCCGGCCGGTGCGGATGCACCGGCGCGGCGCAGGGTTCCAGATGGCCCGCGCCGAACACTTCCG
>JAIRQU010000261.1 GCA_031256305.1 Burkholderiaceae bacterium | reverse complement strand
AAGCCCCTTCCAAGCCCCTTCCAAGCCCCTCCGAAGCCAAGAGAAAGAGAAAGAGAAAGAGAAAGAGCAGGAGAGAGTTTTGGTCGCGCAACCATGCGCCGATCCGCAACCCCGTGAGCCACTCACCGATCCGCCTGTTGCTCCGCCTGCGGCTGCGCCGAAAAACCGGGTTGGCACCCGTCTGCCTGACGGCTGGGCACTGCCCAGGCCGTGGGGCGATTGGGCGCTGGGGGAGCGCGCTGACCTGAGCGCGGACGACGTGCGGCGAGAGGCCGCGTGCTTTGCTGACTACTGGCACGGCAAGGCCGGCGCGGATGCGCGCAAGGCCGATTGGGAGGCGACTTGGCGCAACTGGATTCGCCGCGCAAAACCCGCGTTGGCCCGCTCGCCGCCGGGTCTGAACCGCCAAGAAGCGCTGGAAGCTCGGAACCGGGATATTGTCAAAAAATTACTTGAAAAAGATGAGGTTATAGATGTTTGATGGCGACAAAAAAACGTTCATGGAAACCGTTGCCGGTGTCTTGTCGGTTTACGGGCGGGACGTGACCGAGGCCGGTCTATCCCTGTGGTGGGCAGCGTGCAGCCGGTTCACGCTGCCGCAGGTGCTGCAAGCACTGCGGGCGCACGTGGCCGATGCGCAGCGGGGCCGGTTTGCGCCGCTGCCGGCGGACGTGGTGGCGCAGATCAATGGGCTGAACGCCGGTGACGGCAGGCCCGACCCCGAAGAAGCCTGGGCCATGTCGTTGCGCGCCGCCGACGAAAACGAAACCGTGGTGTGGACAACCGAGATGGCTCAGGCGTGGCAAGCGTGCAAATCCGTCTTTGACCTGGGCGACAAGATCGGCGCACGCATGGCTTACCGTGAAGCCTATGCCCGGCTGGTGCAGCAGGCACGCGATGCGCAGATGTCAACGCAGTGGATGGCATCCCTGGGCTGGGATGAGCGCCGCCGCGCCGATGTACTGCGCGAAGCGGTTGACGCCGGACGGTTACGCCAATCCGATTACCTGGCGTTGCCCGCGTCGATGACCAGCGTGCCTTTGTTGGCCGCGCCAGACAACACGCCGGAGCCTGGTGGCATTCCGGCACACATCCGCGAGCAACTGCGGGCGCTGCGCGAGCGCCTGACTGCGCCGGTAGAGCGTGGCCCTAGCCGCGACGAACTGGCTAAAGCCGAAACAGAACGGCGCAAAGCGCAAGCTGACGAACGGGTGCGCGAATACATGGAAAGGGCTGGCGCCGTTGAATCTGACCGTCTGGGCACCACTGCCGAGCTGCCTCAAGGAATCCCGGCATGACCACTCAACCCACTCCCTGCCCGGACTGTGCGCGGGCCGAACAAAACCCCGACTGGGGCGGCTACCGCGCGCACTGCCCAGAGTGCCACGCCCGTGCGCTGGCGCAGTCGCCGGCGTTTTTCTATTCCCAAAACGTGCGACGCTTGACGCATGAGTACCAAGGGCTGCTGGCTGCTTGCGTGGACAAGGATATTGCTGTCGCGCATGAGCGCGTCAAAGCCTGGGCCGAACGCATCCAGCAGACGCGCCAGCGCAAGCGGGCAGCGCAATGACGTACCGCGTGCCAGACGCCACGTTCGCGTTGCTGCAAAACTGGTCGCGCTGGTGCTGGCTGGGGCCGTGGCCGCATCCGCTGCCGCCCATCTACTGCGGATCAGCCGAGCGCCTGTACAAGATACCGGAGGGCAACGAAGATCAGGACGGCCCGATGCTCCGGCACTCTGCCGTGGACGTGGACGGCGCGCTGCGCGTGCAGGCGGTATGGCGGGGGCTGCCCGATGCGCCCCGGTTTGCGCTCAAGGCCGAGTTTCCGGCCCGCGATGGGCGTGACAGGCCAGCGCTGGCGCGCTCGCTCAAGATGTCGCTAAACCAGTACGAGACGCACCTGGCCTATGCCGTGGCGCAGGTGCAAAGGGAGTTCACTGTTGAAGTACGCCCGTGAGATTATCGAGTTGATGGCCGCGTATCCGGGGCGCGAGTTCAAGATGGATGAGATCGTGCGCTACATCGCCGGGAGTAAGGGCAGGCAGCGGCTGGAGGCGCTGGAGCGGGAAGCGGTGCGCCGGTCGGCTCGCAATGCGCTCAAGGCCCTGGCCGATAGCGGCTGCGTTTCAATACACTATCCAAGTTCAGCCAATGGTTCGTTCGCGCTCTATCGTTGGGGTAGATTACTCAATACTCAACACGAGGCGTTTTCCAAGCACGCGGGCGGCACGGTCGAGGGTCTTTAGGCTCGGCCAGTGCGCCGGGTCTTCCAGGCGCTTTGCTTGCGGCCAGCTCGTTTCCATGGCGCGGGCCAGCTCGGCTAGCGGGCGCGCACCGCGTGCCTGGCGCAGCAGCAGCACGCTTTGGGTCTTGGCGTCCGGGGCTATATAGTGAATGTGCTCGCCATTTAGTTCAGCGCTGGGCGCTGGGATCGGATCGCCGTCGGCCAGCTTGCATTCCAGCATTCCGGAGAGCACTTCAGCGGCGTTGAACAGCGCCTCTTCCAGCGTGTCTCCCTCGGTAAACGTATCGGGCATATCGACGAATTGCACGACATAGCCCCCTGCCTCTGGAGTCAAGGTGGCGGGATAACGGATGTTCATGGAGATGATCCTTATTTAAGATGGAGGCCGGTCACGCGCGCAATACTGGCCAGTGTTCCTGCCTTGATGTCCTTGATGCCATGCACTGGCACGGGAACCTTGACGCCGCCCTTGGACATGATGTGGTGGCTGCCATTGACGCGGGCCAGCGACCATCCGTTGGCTTTGAGCTTGGCAATGACTTGTTTCCCGTTCATGTTTTATGATAGATCATTTTTGATTCTTACTCAACCCATCGTGGCGCAATTGGCGCATCTCATTTCCCGCTTTTGTTGAAAAGCGGGAATGAAAGCGGGAAAATTCACCCCAAGGCAAGCTGCGCCCGCATGAAACATGAAGGTTCCGCTCAATTCCACCCAGCGTTCCGCTCAGCGCGCATTTGCCAATCGGCTATCTATTTAGATACGAAATAGAAACGA
>JAIRQU010000223.1 GCA_031256305.1 Burkholderiaceae bacterium | reverse complement strand
CCTGCCTTCTCAAAACTCACCGATCCGGGCTGCCCGATGCGAGAACGGTTTTCGAGAACCATCCAAGCAAGGCTCGCACTGGCATTGCCTCAAATGATCTTGGAAAATCGCGCCCGGTTGCGCGCGTCCTGCAAATAGCGGTCGAACACCATCGCCACGCCGCGCACGAAAAACCAGCCCATTTCCGTCACGCGAATACCGCCTTCGGGCAGTTCAACCAAGCCGTCGCGCGCCAATTGCTGAAGCTGTTGCAATTCGGGCGCGAAGTAGTCGCCAAAGCCGATGCCGTGCGCCTGCTCAATGGCTGAAAAGTCCACCCGCCCCTGGCACATCAGCGCCATGATGACGGCGCGCCGCACCAGGTCGTCGGGCGAGACGGTCAGGCCCCGCACCACGGGCAAGCAGCCCTGATCCAGCGCGGCCTGATAGTCCTCCAGCGTTTTGGCGTTCTGGCTGTAGGCCGCGCCAATCTTGCCAATGGCCGATACGCCCAAGCCGATCAGATCGCAATCGGGCTGGGTGCTGTAGCCCTGAAAGTTGCGGTGCAGCTTGCCTTGGCGCTTGGCCTGCGCCAGCGCGTCGTCAGGCAGCGCAAAGTGGTCCATGCCGATATAGATGTAGCCCGCGTCCTCGAACGCGGCCAGCGCCGCCGCCAACATGCCGACCTTGGCGGGCGCGGGCGGCAGTTGCTCGGCGTGAATGCGGCGCTGGGCCATGAAGCGCCCGGGCAGGTGCGCATAGGCGTAGAGCGCGATGCGGTCGGGCCGCAATTCGGTCACTTGCGCCAGCGTGCGCTGGAAGGATTCTGCGGTTTGCCGGGGCAGGCCGTAGATCAGATCCAGGTTGATGGAATCGAAACCTAGTACGCGCGCCTGGGCCATCAGCTCGGCCACGCGCGCGTAGGGCTGGATGCGGTGCACGGCCTGTTGCACCGCCGGGTCGAAGTCCTGCACGCCCAAACTCAGGCGGTTAAAGCCCAAGCCCTTGAGCGTGGCCAGGCGCTGCGCATCGATGGTGCGCGGATCAATTTCGATGGAGTATTCGCCGCCGGGCGCAAAGTCAAAGCGTTCGCCGAGCATTTGCATCAGGGCGGTGAGTTCGGCGTCGTTGAAAAAGGTCGGCGTGCCGCCGCCCAGGTGCAACTGACTTACCGCGCGTTTGCCGCCCAGATGCGGCAATTGCAGATCGACTTCGCGCGCGAGGGTTTGCAGGTACGGCGCGCTGCGCTCGTGGCGACGGGTGATGATCTTGTTGCAGGCGCAGTAGTAGCACAGCGACGCGCAGAACGGAATATGCACGTACAGCGAAAGCGGCTGCGCGGCCATGCCCTGCCCGGCGTGTGTTTGCCGCGCCTGTTCCAGCGCGGCCAGATAGTCGGCCTCGCCGAAAGTTTCCACGAACCGGTCCGCCGTGGGATACGAGGTGTAGCGCGGGCCGGGCACGTCAAAGCGCGTCAGCAATTCAGGGGTGATAACAGGCATCTGGGATGAAAAGTTTCCTGATCTGCGCCCTAGTCTAACCGTCCATCGGCGGCGCTTTGAACGGTATGCGCGCCGCAGGGTCTTGCCCTGGCCTGGCAGCGCGTGACGGCCCAAGACGCGCGCGCGTCCGTTAATTCCACCAGCGGCAGCCGCACTTTTAGAATCGTGTGATACGTAATTTACCCCTTGCCATTTAGCGTCGTCGCCCGACTTCGCGTGAGATCATTGCCGTTATGCCGCTCGAAGCCTTCAAAGTCGCCTGTTCCCAGTGCAGTTGGCACGATTTGCTCTGCGTGCCCGCTGGACTGCCGTCAAAAACGGTGCAGGCCCGGCTTGGCGGTCTGGTCGCCTCGTGGCGCGGGATAAAACCGGGCGATACGCTTTTTTCCAGCGGCACGCCATTCACCGCGCTCTACGCCATTCAGACCGGATTCTTCAAAACCAGCGCCACGACCACGAACGGGTGCGAGCAGGTCACGGGGTTTTATATGGCTGGCGAGGTTATCGGACTGGATGGCATCGCCAGCGACCGCTACACATGCGAGGCCATCGCGCTGGAAGCGGCGCATGTGTGCGTGATGCCCTATGCGCGCATCAGCGCGCTGACGCGCGAGATGCCAGGGCTGCAAACGTGCCTGGACAAGATCATGAGCCGCGAGATCGTGCGCCAGCACAACGTCATGCTGATGCTGGGCGGAATGCGCGCCGAGGAACGGATCGCGGCGTTTTTGCTGGATCTTTCGCACCGTATGCACGTGCGCGGATTTTCGCGTTCCGATCTGGTATTGCGCATGTCGCGCGGCGAAATCGGCTCCTATTTGGGACTCAAGCTCGAAACGGTCAGCCGCACCTTCTCGCGCCTGGCCGAGCAAGGCATTCTGGAAGTCAAACAGCGCAACGTACACATCCGCGACATCAAGGCGCTGCACGCGATGCTCAATATCGGCGCCCAGATGCAGGACGCGGCATACCTCCATACGCCGTAAATAGCCCCATGCCGCCAACGGATTGACGCCATGCGGATTGATGCCGTTGGCGACAAACAACACCGGGATGCCGCGCCAATCCGCCGGGAAAATTCATTTTTATCGCTCTTCATGCTTGATTCGCGGGATAAATCCCGGTTTATGCGTGTCCATGCCGCTTTACCGGCGGTTTCGGCCATAACCTTGAGCTGGCCATAGTTTTTTTGTCTTGGATTAAATCCGGCCTTCTTGGTAACATCCCTGCCACGCTTTGAT
>JAIRQU010000216.1 GCA_031256305.1 Burkholderiaceae bacterium | reverse complement strand
CTCTTCCGATCTCGATACGGTCACTTTGGGCGATTGCACGCTGCATTTCGAGGGCATGGCCCAGCGCAACGGCCCCAATTACAACGCCCAAGCCGGGCGCTTTACCCTGCGCTGCGGCGCGCGGCCGCCGCGCGCGCTGGTGAGCGAAAAGCGCGTGTACATCGGCTCCGATATGCCACTGACCCAGAGCGCGATTGACTGGAATATGGCGCGCGACATCTACGTAGCCCTCAGCGCCCCGATTGACCAAGACGTGCCGCCGGGCGCGTGGAGCCTGCGCGTGCAGTACAAGCCTTTCATGCGCTGGGTCTGGCTGGGCGTGCTGCTGATGGGCGCGGGGGCGTTGAGCGCGGCGCTGACGCGCCGCCTGCGCCGCGCGGCCCCATCCAGCGCCAGCATTGCGGCCGCTGCGCCCGGCGACTCCCCGCCTTGGATGGAGCCATCCACATGACTGTCCTGACCCGGTTGCGCCGCCATTGGGCCTTGTCACTGGCGCTGGCGGCGGCGCTGGCCTTGCTGCTGTTGCTGGCCGTGGGACTGACGCGCGATCCGCGCCTGTTGCCCTCGGTGATGATCGGCAAGCCCTGGCCCAATATCGCGCTGCCCCAGTTGGGTGACGCCAATGGCGGCGCGATAGGCCCCGCGCAGTTGCGCGGCAAGGCGCGGCTGGTTAACGTGTGGGCATCGTGGTGCGCGGTGTGCAGCGACGAACAGCCGGTGCTGCTGGCGCTGGGCGAAACCCTGCGCGAACAGGGCCGCGCCGACCAGCTTATCGGCCTCAATTACAAGGACAAGCCGTCCGACGCGCTGGCCTGGCTGCAACGCTACGGCGCCCCCTTTGCCGCCGTGCTGGTCGATGCCGACGGACGCATGGGTATTGAACTGGGGGTGTACGGCGCGCCTGAAAGTTATCTGATCGACGCGCAAGGCACTATCGTGTGGAAGCATGTGGGTGAGCTGACGCCCGATTTGATCGCCAGACAAGTGCTGCCGCGCCTGGGAGTGCAGCCATGAAGCGCGCTGTCTGCACTGCCTGGCTGCTGGCCGCCGCGCTGCTGGCGCCGCTGGCGTGGGCCGATCAACCGCAGCCGTCGATAGACCCGGACCGCCTGTACCGGCTGACCAGCCAATTGCGTTGCCTGGTATGCCAGAACGAATCGCTGGCCGATTCCGACGCGCCGCTGGCCATCGACCTGAAGAACGCCATCCGCGCGCGCATGACCGCCGGCGAAAGCGACGCGCAGATCAAGCAATTCCTGATCGACCGTTACGGCAATTTCGTGACCTACCACCCGCCCTTGGACAGCCGCACGTTGCTGCTGTGGCTGGGGCCTGTGCTGCTGGTCATGGGCGGCGGCATCGGCGTGTGGCGCGCCCTGCGCACGGGGGGGGCAGAAAACGCGGGCAACGGCGCGGATGGTGAGGCAAGCGGCGCAACCGATGACATGCGCGAGAGATCCGCGCCATGACCGGAAACGCCTGGATCTTTGTGGCGCTGGCGGTTGTGCTGGTGGCCGCTTTTAGCGTCAGCCTGTATTGGGCGGGCGGGCGCGGTAAAAACGGCGCGCCGCGCGGCCAGTCGCTGGCGCTGCTGCTGGCCGTGCCGCTGGCCGTGGCGGCTTTGTATATCGTGCGCGGTACGCCCCAGGCCCTCAATCCACCGCCGCAAGCAGAACAAAACGCGGCGGAAATGTCCGACCCGGCCCTAATGGTCCAGCGCCTGGCCGACCACCTGAAACAACATCCCCAGGACATGAACGGCTGGCTGATGCTGGCGCGTTCTTATACGGTGCTGGGCCGTTATGCCCAAGCCGAGACAGCCTATGAACACGCGCAAGCGCGAGTGATGCAGGACAGTGATCTGTTGCTGGGCTGGATCGAATTGCGCGTGATGCTGGCAGGCAACAAGTTCGATGCCCGAACACGGGAACTACTCCATCAGGCGGCCAAGCTCTCGCCCGACGACCCGGACGTGATGCTGCTGCGCGCCCTGGCCGCCTTCGACCGCGGCGACCAGTCCAGCGGCGATGCGCTGGTGCGCAAACTGCAACAGCGCTTTGCGCCCGGCACGCCCGAACGGCAAAACCTGGACGCGGCGCTGGAAAAAATGAAACCGCCAAACGCGCCAGGCCAAAACGCGCCGGACAAACCATAGTCCAGTTCGCACAGCCCGGGAAAACCGTTGCATTGACCATGCCGCCGCTCTTGCCCGGCGCTGACCGGCAGCCAATCCATCTGGTCATGGCGGGCTGCTCCCTTTATGATGCCCACCTCACCTCCCCTGGAGACTTTCATGGAATTCCTGAACCGATTGATTAAGGCGACGTTGCATAGGTCTGCGCGCGTTGGTGTGTTTGGATTTATAGGTTGCCAGGCGGCGCAAAGCGCGGCGATGCCCGACGGCATCGGGAGCATTTGCAACCAAGCAGATCGCCCAACGCTAGGCTGGGCCAGCCGCGACGGGCTTGTTCAGCGTTGTCTTGGATCCTTGCTGTTCATTGCCGCGCTGGGTCTGACGGCGGGCGCGGCCCAGGCGCAAGACCTGCTCGACACCGTCAAGAGCGCCGGTGTGCTCAAGGTCGGAATGGAAGGCACCTACCCGCCCTTCAATTCCCGCAATAGCGATGGTCAACTGGTCGGTTTCGATGTCGATGTTGTCAAAGCCATCGCGGCGCGCCTGGGCGTCAAGCCTGAGTTCATCACCACCGAGTTCAGCGGCATCATCGCCGGTCTGCAAGCGGGTAAGTTCGATGTCATCGCCAATCAAATCACGATCACGCCGGAGCGCAAGCAGGCGCTCGATTTCAGCCAGCCGTACACATTTTCCGCCGCGCAACTGATCCAGCGCGCCGATGACAAGCGAGAATTTACCGCGCTAACCGACTTCAAGGGCGACAAAAAACTGGGCGTGACCCTGGGCACCAACTACGATCAAATGGCCCGGGCCGTACCGGGCATCAACGTCAACACCTACCCCGGCGCGCCGGAGAAGCTGCGCGATCTGATCAGCGGACGAATCGATGCGACGCTGGACGACCGGCTGATGGTGCCTTACATCATCAAGACCTCGAACCTGCCGCTGCGCCCGGGCGACACGCTCAAGGGCGCCAATCAGGAAATGGGCATCCCGTTCCGCAAAGGCAATCCCAAATTCGCCAAGGCCCTCAACGACGCATTCGATGCCATGCGTCAGGATGGCACGCTGCGCAAGATCTCGATGCAGTGGTTCGGCGCGGATGTTACCCAGCCTGCCGGCAACTAACCTCTTGGTCCAGCGGCATGGAGCGGCGCGCTCATGCGCCGGCCTGTTTGAAAGCTCACCCACCGGGAATACTTCGTGCAGGGCATGAATGTCGTGATTGGATCGCTGCCTGCCTTGCTCAAGGGCACGCTGCTAACCATCGAGTTTGCCGTGGCGTCGATGGTGCTGGGGCTGGTCGTTGGCGCGGTGTTTGCCCTCATGGCCATCAGCGCTCGGCCGGTTCCGTGCGCCATCGCCCGGGGTTATGTCAGCATCATGCGCGGCACGCCCCTGCTGGTGCAGATATTCGTTGTTTATTACGGCTTGCCGGGTATCGGGATCGCGCTGGGCCCCACCAGCGCCGGCATTTTGACGCTCACCGCCAACGCCGGCGCCTACCTGTCGGAGAGTATGCGCGGCGCCATTTTAGGCATCGACAAAGGCCAATGGCAGGCGGCGCACAGCCTGGGGCTTTCTCACCTGCAAACGCTGCGTTACATCATTGGCCCGCAAGCCCTGCGCCTGGCGGTGCCGAGCCTGAGCAACACACTGATCAGTCTCATCAAGGACACCTCCCTGGTATCGGTCATCACCGTGACCGAACTGCTGCGCTCGGCGCAGGAGGCTATTGCGTCGAGCTATCGACCGTTGCCCCTGTACATTGCCGCCGCCGTCATCTACTGGATTTTGAGCACGGCCCTGTCCTGGGTGCAGCACCGTGTCGAAGCGCGTTTGAGACTGCCGACGGCGCGTTGATGCAGACGCCCCGAAAAACTTGAGGGCGGCGCTGGCAGGCCGGAGCCGCTACGCGCGCAGCAACCGCCGCGCCAGCGCGCCAGCGGTCAGCGCGCGGGGGCCGCGCCAATCATCGGCTACCTGGCCGTGCCGGTAAACAGCGGCACAGGCAGCCTCAAAAGCCGGTTGCCCGGCGGCCAGATACGCGCCGATCAGCCCAGCCAGCGCGTCGCCGGTGCCCGCCGTCGCCAGGCGCGCGTTGCCGGTCGGATTCAGGCGCGGCGTTGCGCCGGGCGCGGCGATGACGGTGCCCGATCCCTTGAGCGCAACCACCGCTTGCCAACGTTCAGCCAGCGCGCGCGCGGCGGACAGGCGGTCGCTTTGTACAACGCGCGCGCCAGTGGACAGCAGCCGCGCGGCTTCCAGCGGGTGCGGCGTGAGCACGGTGTGCTGCCCGCGCCCGGCGCGCTCGGACAGCAGACCGGCCAGCGCGGCATCGGCGGCAATGGCGTTGAGCGCGTCGGCGTCGAGCACCAGGCGCGGGGCGCGGCGCAGCGCGGCGGGCAGCGCATCACGCAAACCGCCCGGCGTGGCGGGATCACCGCCGCCGCAGCCGCACACGACGGTCAGCGCCTCCAGCGGCAGCGCCTGCCAGCGGCGGAACATCAGTTCGGGTTGAGAAGGGTCGAGCATGGGCGCAGCGCCCGCATCATCATCCGCGCCATCGGCCCCGGCAACGAGCGGCGCGACGTACACCCGGCCCGCGCCGCCGTGCAGCGCGGCGGATGCGGCCAGCAGCGCCGCGCCAGACATGGCGATGCCGCGCGCGCGGTCGCTCATGCCGCCGATCACGGCCACGTCGCCAAAGCTGCCTTTGTGGCCGGCGTGCGGGCGCGCTGCCGCCTGGGGCGCGCCGTTGAGCAACGCCGTGGGTACCGCATCTGGTATTTCGTCCGGGATGATGCCCAGATCATCGAACCAAACCGTGCCGCAGGCGTCGCGTCCATCGGCGGTGAACAGGCCGGGTTTGAGGGTGAGCAGGGGCAGGGTATGGCGCGAGATGTTGGCTGATGCCTGGCACGCGCCGTCATCCAGCAACGCGCCGGTATCGGCGTTCAGCCCGGAGGGCAGATCGACCGCCAGCAGCGGCGCGGCGCCCGCGCGCATAAAGCGCAGCCATTCGGCCATGCGGCCAGCGGGCGGGCGCGCCGCGCCGATGCCCAGCAGCGCATCGACACACAGGTCTTGCGGCCCCAGACCGGCGGGCGGCGCATCGGCCAGCGTAACGCCGGCGGCGCGGGCGCGCTCGAACGCGGCGCGCGCATCGGCGGGCGCGCGGCCGGGGTCGCCCAGCCAGGTGACAGCCAGCGGCACGCCCCAGCCAGTCAGGTGCAGGGCCGCCTCCAGCCCATCGCCGCCGTTGTTGCCCGGCCCGCAAGCAATCCAGATGCGGCGCGCGTGCGGCGCCAGCGCCAGCGCCAGCCGCGCCAGCGCCAGCCCGGCGCGCTGCATCAGAGCGCGCGGCGGCAAGCGGCTGGCGGCGGCCTGCTCAATGCGGCGCGTGGCGGCCGCGTCGAACAGCCGATGCGATGCGTGAAAGTCGATGCATTGGGGCATGGCGGCATTGTGCGCGAGGCGCTGCCCACAGGGCACATGCAGGCACGGCCCGAAAGCGGCATGAGCGACCTCCCGATCTGGCCGTGCCACAATGGTTCATATCTTTTGACCGGCTTAGACCGGCTCGCCGTCATGACCTCGCTGCCCGCCACGCTGTGCCACCTCAACGGTGAATATGTTCCGCTTGACCAAGCCAAGGTTTCGGTGCTGGACCGGGGTTTTATCTTTGGCGATGGCATCTACGATGTGGTGCCGGTCTATGAACGCAAGTTATTTCGTTTTGCGCAGCACATGCAACGCCTGGCGCGCAGCTTGGCCAAAGTGCGTATGGCCAACCCCCATACCGGGGATGAGTGGCTGCAACTGTGCCGCCGCCTGATTGCCGCGCAACCGGCGGACGATCAACTGATCTACATCCAGGTCACGCGCGGCGTGACGGTGCGCAACCACGCGATGCCCAAAGCTATTGCGCCCACGGTATTTGCCATGAGCAACCCGCTCATGCTGCCTTCGGCGCGGGAACTGGCCGAGGGCGTGGCCTGCGTGAGCGCGCAGGATTTCCGCTGGGCGCGCGGGGACATCAAGAGCATCTCGCTGCTGGGCAACGTGCTGGCGCGCCAGATTTCGGCGGATGCGGGCGCGGTCGAAACCGTGATGTTCCGCGACGGCTGGCTCACTGAAGCGTCGGCGTCCAACGTCTGGCTGGTGCGCGCGGGCCAAGTCATCGGCGTACCCAAGAGCCAATGGGTGCTCGAAGGCATACGCTTCGACTTGTTGCGCGAACTGTGCGAACAAGAAGGCATCGGCTACGATCTGCGCCCGGTGTCCCAGGACGAGGCGCGCCAGGCTGACGAACTGCTGCTCAGCTCGGCCAGCAAGGAAGTGCTGCCCGTCACCCGGCTGGACGATGCCCCCGTCGGCAGCGGACGCCCTGGGCCGGTCTTTGCACGCCTGCACGCGGCCTACCAGCGCGCCAAGGCCACGCAGTTGGTTTAACCGGGATCAGGATGGGTCTGACCAGCATCATCGGCGGGCCAACCCGCAAGGCCACCAAACCGCTGGCCTGATAACTGCGCGATCACACGGACAGGCGATGCGGCTGACCGTCCCGCCGCAGGCATTCCGCGCCATGACGCCATTGCTGCTTGCGCAGATCCATCGGGTTGTTTCAAGATACCTCGCTGGCCCTTGTCATCAGTCTGGTTAACGCCCCATTCACGCATCACCGGCCGCGCCGCAGCCGCCGCAATTCATCCATGATGATGAATACCGCGCCCACGGTGATGGCGCTGTCGGCCAGATTGAAGGCGGGAAAGTGCCCGCCTTGGAACAGGAGAGCCAGAAAGCGCCAGTGAAAGTCCAGAAAGTCGATGACGTAGCCGTGCCAGAGCCGGTCAACGAGATTGCCGATGGCGCCACCCAAGATCAACGCCAGGCCGCAGCAAAACAGCCGTTTGGCGGCATACACGCGCAGCAGCCAGGCAATAAGCGCACACGCGGCCAGCGCCAGCGCAACAAAGAACCAGCGCTGCCAGCCGCTTGCGCCCGCCAGAAAGGAAAACGCCGCGCCCTGGTTGTGTACCCGCACCAGGTTGAAGAAATCCAAAATACGCTGGCCCTCGCCCAGCGGATAGCGCGCGGTGATGAACGCCTTGGCGAGCTGGTCAAGCGCGACCACCAGCGCGGCCAGAATCAGCCAGCCGGTGACGCTGGGGCGGCGAAAGCGGGAACGGCGGCGGGACATGCGCGGCCCGCCTTTACGCGATACGGCGCGTTTCGCCCGCGCCGAACAGGTTGCTCACGCAGCGCGCGCACAGCCAGGGGTGCGCGGCGTCCTGGTTCACGTCGGCGCGCCAGTGCCAGCAGCGCTCGCACTTGGGCGCGGTAACGGCGCTGGCCTTGATGGAGATGGCATCGCCTGCTTTTAATTCGATAGCAGAGACGATGAATGCGAATTTCAAGTCATCGCCCAGCGAAGCCAGCAGCGCGTGGTCTTCCGGCCCCACGGCCAGTTCGATTTGGGCTTGCAGCGACGAGCCGACCGCGCTTTGCGCGCGCAACGCCTCGATTTCCTTGTTCACCATGTCGCGCAATTCGCGGATGCGGCCCCACTTGGCCAGCAGCGCCTCGTCGGGCGCGCCCAAGTCGCCGTAAGTGGCGCAAAAGATCGACTGGCCGCGATGCTCAACCGGGGCGGCCAATTGCCACGCCTCCTCGGCGGTAAACGACAAAAACGGCGCCATCCAGCGCAGCATGGCCTGCGTGATATGCCACAGCGCGGTTTGCGCGCTGCGCCGCGCCAGCGAGTCGGGCGCGGTGGTGTACAGGCGGTCCTTGAGCGCGTCCAGATAGAACGCGCCCAAATCTTCGCTGCAATAAACTTGCAACTTGGCCACCACGGGGTGAAATTCATAGACCTTGTAGTGCGCCAGGATTTCGGCCTGTAACTGCGCGGCGCGCGCCAAGGCGTAGCGGTCGATTTCCAGCATCTGCCCGGCGGGCACGGCGTGCCGGGCGATGTCGAAATCGCTGGTGTTGGCCAGCAGAAAGCGCAGCGTGTTGCGGATGCGCCGGTAGCTGTCGACCACGCGCGCCAGAATCTTGTCGTCGCCCGCGATGTCGCCCGAATAGTCGCTGGCCGCGACCCACAGGCGGATGATTTCGGCGCCCAGCTTCTTGCCCACGCCTTGCGGGTCGATGCCGTTGCCCAGCGACTTGCTCATCTTGCGGCCCTGGCTATCGACCGTGAAGCCGTGCGTGAGCAGCCCCCGGTACGGCGCGCGCCCGTTGATGGCGCACGAGAGCAGCAGCGAGGAATGAAACCAGCCGCGGTGCTGGTCGTGCCCTTCCAGATACAGGTCGGCCTCCGGGCCGCTGTCGTGGCAATTGCCGGGATGGGTACCGCGCAGCACGTGCCAGAAAGTCGAGCCGGAATCGAACCAGACTTCCAGAATGTCGCTGCTCTTGGCGTAGTGCGGCGCATCCGCGGGGCCGAGAATTTCCTCGGCGCTCACGCGGCTCCACGCCTCAATGCCGCCGCGCTCGACGATGCCCGCCGCCTGATCCAGAATTTCCATGGTGCGCGGGTGCAGCGCGCCCGTTTCCTTGTGCAGGAAGAACGGAATCGGCACGCCCCAACTGCGCTGGCGCGAGATGCACCAGTCGGGCCGATTGGCGATCATGTCGTACAGCCGCGCCTTGCCGTTGGCCGGGTAGAACTGCGTGTGCTCGATGGCTTGTAGCGCCATTTGGCGCAGTGTCTGGGCGGGCTTGTCGCCGGGTTTGGTAAACACGCCTTGGCCCTCGTCCATGCGCACGAACCATTGCGCGGCGGCGCGGTAGATCACCGGCGACTTGTGCCGCCAGCAGTGCGGGTAGCTGTGCGTGATGGTTTCGGTGGCCAGCAGCCGTCCGGCATCGCACAAGGCCGCGATGATGCCGGGAACAGCCTTCCAGATCGACTGGCCGCCGAACAGCGCAAAGTCCGCCGCATACGCGCCGTTGCCCTGCACCGGGTTGAGGATGCCGCCGTGGGCCATGCCATGCGCGATGCAGGAGTTGAAGTCCTCCAGGCCGTAGGCGGGGGCGGCATGGACCAGGCCTGTGCCATCGTCGGCGGTGGCGTAGTCGGCCAAATACACGGGCGCAACGCGCCGGTAGCCTTCATGCACGTCGTAAAAGGGGTGCTCGAATTGCAGGCCATCAAGCTGCTCGCCCTTGGCCGTGGCGATCACCTGGCCGGTCAGCGCGTAACGCTCCAGGCAGCGCTGCACCAGCGAAGCGGCCAGCACCAGCAGGCCGCGCGGGGTATCGACCAGCGCGTACTCAATTTGCGGATTGAGGTTGAGCGCCTGATTGGCCGGAATCGTCCAGGCGGTCGTCGTCCAGATCACGGCAAAGGCGTCCTTGGCCAGCGTGTCCAAGCCAAAAGCGGCGGCCAGCCGGTCCGGATTGTGCGTCTTGAAGGCCACATCCAGCGTCTGACTGGGCTTGTCGGCGTATTCGATCTCGAACTCCGCCAGCGACGAGCCGCAATCGAAGCACCAGTACACCGGCTTGAGGCCCCGATAGACAAAGCCGCGCTCAATCACGCGCTTGAAGGCGCGCAGCTCGCCCGCCTCGTTGGCAAAGTCCATCGTCTTGTAGGGATGATCCCACTCGCCAAGCACGCCCAGACGCTGAAAGTCGGCCATCTGCTGCGCGATCTGCCCGGTGGCATAGGCGCGGCTCTTGGCCTGCATCTCGTCGCGGCTCAGGTTGCGGCCAAACTGCTTTTCAATCGCGTTTTCAATCGGCAGGCCGTGGCAGTCCCAGCCGGGCGCGTACAGGGCGTCGTAGCCCGCAAGCTGGCGCGCCTTGACGATCATGTCCTTGAGAATTTTGTTGACCGCGTGCCCCATGTGAATCTGCCCGTTGGCATACGGCGGCCCGTCGTGCAGGATGAACTTGGGCGCGCCCCGGCGCGCGGCGCGCAGGCGCTGGTAGACGCCCTGCTCATTCCATTCCTTGACCCAGCCCGGCTCGCGCTTGGGCAAATCGCCGCGCATCGGGAAAGGCGTGTCCGGCAGATTCAGGGTATGGCGGTAATCGGGCTTGCCGTTATCGGCGGCGGGTGGAGCGGTATCGGCCATGACAATGACAATTTCAGTGAAGGCGACGCGCTGGCGATACGGAAAAACGAACAGCGCGCGCAATGGTGATCAAGGGAACGCGCAAGCCAACGGGCTGGCGCGGGAAACAACGATAGGGCGAAAAACACTGCGGGAGCGCTCCAGCAGGAGCATGGGGCCGCGCAACGCCTTCCGCCGTTCAAATTCGGTCGCGCGTGATTTGGCGGCACAAGCACGCCATGCGCGATGCCCACGGCTGGCCGCGACCATCAGCGGGCAAAAAATCAAAGGGAAAATGAGTGGGCTTCACGCGCGGAATTCTACTGTGTGAAGCTACTCTGCCTATTGAGCGAAGCCACTTTGCCGCTGCTTCGCGGAGGCAATCGGATGATTGCGCTCTGCCGCTTATGTGTACCGAGTGCGTCCCGCCTGCGTTCAAGTTTCATTCAATTGACCGTCACATTGCTCCACGCATCCTCAATTTCAGAATACGCTTGCACAATCTGCAAACAAATGTCTAACGCCTCCTAGTACCGCACTGATGTTGCTTAATGTCCACACTGGCATCCGCGCGCAAGCAATAACGCAAACCGCGTCCGGCGCCGGCTTGGCGCGCGGGTTGTATACTTGATGTGATATGCTGGTTTACCGGTCGGTGCGTTGTTTTACGCGCCCTCATCCACACCCCAAATTTACCTGCGAGACTTGATATATGAAAACATCGAATCTGATCAAAACCGCCATTGCGGGAGTTACCTTGTGTCTTGTGGCGGCTGGCAACGTCCAGGCTGAACAGTGTCCGTTAGTTGCCACGCTTAACAGCCATGCCACAACCTTAAAACAATTTAAAAGTTGGCAACTATTCGGAGATGCCAAATTTTCACAACTGGAAGTCCTCCTTGAAAAACGCTACCTCGAAGGGCTTCATTCCGAAGGGGGTGATGTGCTGATGAGTCGTGATCTTAATAATATTATTATAATGAACGGAGGAAACCAGGACTTGGATAAACTGGTACACATGTGGCTTGACCAATACCCGCAATCTTTTTTCGCCCAGCTCAGCGCGGGAATTTTTTATATTCAACAGGCCGCCGCCGCCCGTGGTACCCGTGCCATCTCCGAGACCAGCCAGGATCAGCTAGACAGAATGAGCCAGCTCGATGCCAAAGCAATTGCTCATCTGCAAAAAGCCATGCAGCTCAATCCGCGCTCGGCATTACCATACAGTAACATGATTGATATTGCCGGAGTTGAAGGTCAGGCCGCCGGAAAAGATGTTCAGGAATGGCTGCAACTCGCCGATCAGGTTGATCCAAAAAATCTATCCGCTCGAATGCAAGCCATTAATTACCTAAGCCCCAGATGGGGCGGCTCATTCGAGTCAATGGAGCAAGCCGTCCAACAAGCCCAAAAATCATTATCCATCGAGAGTATTCATTATCTTGAATTCTTCGTGATGATACAAAAAGCCAGCCATGAAGAAGTAATTACCCAAGACGCTGCCAAGGCTTATGCATTGTACAAGCAAGCCCAAGCCATGTGTGAAAACGCCATAAGTGCGCGAGAGGGCATCATCCGTACCTATCAGCCTGGAGATGATAATAATCAATCTCAAAACGACAATCATCAGTCTGCAAGCGATGCTAATCAATCTAAAGACTAGTATCAATTAGATTAATTTTCTGATTTGCAGACAGCTTATCCGCAGGCGGTTATGTTTTGTATGCAAGACCATCCGGCAAACACCCGCCTGGCGTCCATCAACCCCAGATAAATGGATATAAAAACGCCCGCGTTTACCCGCCAAGTACGCCTGGCGTATCGCGTCGCCGCTGGCCGGCAGGTGTGGAAACCGATCTTCATGGAGCGCTCCGCCCCACTAAAGTATTGCCCTTGGCGCGCGCCAACGACGCGCGGCTCGAAGTCACCGAACGTTTCGAGCTTTTTTACATCATGTCCGCAAACGGACCAGCGGATTCCCCCAACTCAACGACACCGAGAATCAGGCTGCGCGTTTTGCTGCGCAGGCCAGCGCCAAGAACGCGGGCGATGACGAGGCCATGTAACTTTCTCAAAGGCCGATTTTGTGCACGCGCTGGGATACGGTATGTCCCTCGCCAGCGGCTGCGGCATCGGGCTGAATCGCCTGATGCTGTGCTGGCCAACGACCCCAGCATAGGCGCGCAGTACAGTTCCGCGTTCGTGATGTATACTGCCCAAGATGCAGTTGGTTTACCCGCCTGCGCGCTTCAGTACGAACCAACACAAACCAATACGCCACGATTCACATACGCCCAAAAATTTCACCTGCGAGACCTGATATATGAAAACATCTAATCTAATCAAAACCGCCGTTGCGGGAGTTACCTTGTGCCTTGTGGCCGTTGGCAATGTCCAGGCAGAACAATGCCAGTTAGTTGATGCCGTCAACAGTCAAGCGACAATAGTAAAACAGTATAATAGCCAGGTACTATTTAGAGATGCCAAGTTTTCACAACTGGAAGTCCTCCTTGAAAAACGCTATCTCGAAAGTCTTAATTCCGAAGGTGGCGATTTACTGATGCTGAATGATATTAACGATGTAGTCCAAGGAAATACTGGTGCAGATAAATTGGTGCACATGTGGATTGACCAATACCCTGGATCTTTTCTCACCCAACTTGGCGCGGGCCTGTTTTATATTCACTGGGCACCCATCCTCTCCGGCATTCCAAACGCCAATGGACAGTCAGAAAATATGCACGAATTTAATGCCAAAGCAATTGCTTATCTTCAAAAAGCCATGCAACTCAATCCACGTTCGGTTTTGCCTTACAGCAGTATGATTGATGTTGCCGGAGTTGAACGCCAAGCTGCCGGAAAAGATGTTCAAGAATGGCTGCAAATCGCCAACCAGGTTGATCCTAAAAATCTATCCGCTCGAACCCAAGCCATTATTTACCTGTCTCCCAAGTGGGGCGGCTCATTCGAATTGATGGAACAAGTCGTTCAACAGGCTCAAAAACTATTATCTGCTCAAGACATTCATTATCTTGAATTTCTTGTGATAATGCAAAAAGCCAGATATGAAGAAGTTGTTACCGTAGATTACACCAAAGCCTATGCCTTGTACAAGCAAGCCTTGAATATGTGTGAAAATTCCAAATCAGCGCGAGCAGGCATGATTCATACTTATCAGATTAGAGACGACAATTAGATTTCCTCTCTGGGCTGTTTGGGCGGGGCATTCCATGCGATTCGCATGGCCGCTTGGCAAACGTTCATCTGAGCTTAATTAGCTGTCACAGTCCCAAGCAAAGCCAACGTCAGACCTGTTCCGGCATTGTTTTAATATATACAGTTCGCTAAGATCAACAAAACAAGTCTATTAGGGATAAGGAGCAATCATGAAATTTTCTTGCCGCATCATTACCCGCGCCGTTTGGACGTGTACTGCCGTGTCAGTGGCTTTGCTGACAAACGTCAACGCCTGGGCCGATTTGACATCTGAGCAGGCGGACGTTCTCTACGACAAAGTGGTCGAAGGCGACCAAACCGCCTTGCAAGCGCTGAAGGCCGAGGCGCTAAAGGGCAACATGTACGCGCAAAGCATCATGGCTAGTCTCTACAGGGATGGCCAAGGGGTTGCGCGGGACGATGCCCAGGCAGAGCAGTGGTCCCGCATGTTAAAGCAGGCGTTCGAGCAAGCGGAGAAGCAGGGAGACCTCGACCGGCTTGAGGAAGGGGTTGACTTGCCAGAGGCTCAGCCGCTCCCCAAAACGGCGCAGCAAGGGAGCGTGTCTGTCCATGGCCCTGTGTATGTCAATGGCCACCGGGTTGATTCAGGACAGGCGCTGCGCCAAGCGTTGCAACAAGACCATGCCAGCGCGCAAAACACCCCGGACGCTCCCCAAGACCAGGACAGCGGTCAGGCCGCCCAGTGGTATTGCACGGCGGGGCCGCAAGACGATACCGGTGCGCACAAGAGACGGGCCACGCCCAGTACCCCAAAAAGCCGCAACGCTGCGCAGAAGAATAACGGTCCAGCGGTGGTGCAAAAATACCTGAAGGCCGCGCAACAAGGGAATGCCAGCGCGCAAAATAACTTGGGCGCGGTTTATGAAACCGGTCAGGGCGTCGCGCAAGACTACGGGCAGGCCGCGCAGTGGTACTGCAAGGCGGCGCTGCAAGGCAACGCCAACGCGCAAAACAATCTGGGCGCGCTCTATGAACACGGTCATGGCGTTATGCAAGACTGGGACCTGGCGGGACAGTGGTACCGTCAGGCCGCCGAACAAGGCAACGCCATCGCGCAAAACAACCTGGGCATTCTCTATGCCAAGGGACAGGGCTTTACGCAAGACTTCAGCCTGGCCGCGCAATGGTTCCGCAAGGCGGCAGAACAAGGCGATGCCGCCGCGCAGAATAACCTGGGCCTGCTTTATGACTATGGTCAAGGCGTTGCGCAGGACAAGGACCAGGCCGCGCAGTGGCACAGCCAGGCGGTACAGGGGTTCAGCACAGCAGCGGCACAAGGGGATGCTTATGCGCAGACTGACCTGGGCTTGCTCTATGAAAAAGGTCAAGGCGTTGCGCCGGACTACAACCAAGCCGCGCAGTGGTACCGCAAGGCGGCCGAACAAGGAGACGCAAACGCACAGAACCACTTGGGCATTCTCTATCAGCAGGGGCATAGCGTTGCGCAAGACTACGATCAGGCGGCACAGTGGTTCCGCAAGGCGGCAGAGCAAGAAAACGCCGACGCGCAGACCAGCCTGGGTTTCCTCTATGAGAACGGCCAAGGCGTTGCGCAGGACTACGGCCAAGCCGCACAGTGGTACCGCAAGGCGGCCGAACAGGGGGACGCCCACGGAGAGAACGACCTGGGCCTGCTTTATCGGGACGGTCAAGGCGTTAGGCAAGACTACAGCCAGGCGGTGCGGTGGTTCCGCAAGGCCGCTGAACAAGGTTTTGCCGATGCCCAGACCAACCTGGGCTGGCTTTATCAGAACGGCTGGGGCGTTGCGCAAGACTACAACCAGGCCATGCAGTGGTACCGCAAGGCAGCGGAGCAGGGGGAAGCCTATGGAGAGAACGACTTGGGGTCGCTTTATCAAAACGGCTGGGGCGTTGCGCAGGACAATGGCCAAGCCCTAGTGTGGTACCGCAAGGCGGCGGCACAAGGCAATGCCCTAGCGCAAAAAAATCTGGACGCGATCTCCAGCGCGCAAAACCAGGAAGTTTTGG
>JAIRQU010000124.1 GCA_031256305.1 Burkholderiaceae bacterium | reverse complement strand
GGTTTGTTCCTCGGCGTGACGCGACGGCGCAATCCGGGTTTCGGCGCGGCTGCGAGCGCCTCCCGCGGCAGATTGGCCGCGCGAGAGCGTCAGACGATCTTGCGGCGGCGGCGCGGCGCCGATTTCCTGCACCTGCGGCTGCACATTGCCTGCTGCCGAACGGCGGTGGGCGGCCAATTGACGGCCGCCGCGCGTGGCGGCCATGGCCAATCCCTGACGATAGGCGTGGAAATTGCGGCTTTGCGCGATCACGAGCCGGCGCGCCGATACAGGCGATACGGCCGACGCCTGATCGGCGCTGGGCATATTGATGACCGCGCCGGCGCGAATCAGATTCACGTTGCCGTGGATGAAAGCATGCGGATTGGCGCGCAACATGGCAACCAGCATCTGATCAAGCGACACGCCTTCGACCGGGTGCGCCTGCACTAGGGCGGTGGCTGTATCGCCGCGCTGCACCTGTACTTGCTCGCCAGCGCCAGCGGCGGAAGAGTGTTCTTTCGGCGTGACCAAACCCGATGACGCGCCATAGTCGAAGACCGAGCGGCCCGGCTGCGCGCTGGGTATGGCCGGCGCGCTTTCCTGCTGGGCGGGCGCTGTCGCGGATGCGGCGGCTTGCTGATGCGGAGGGTCGATCAGCATGGTGTAGTCGCGCACGATGCGGCCTTTGGCCCAATTGGCGTCGATGACGATGCTCAAAAAAGGTTCGTTGACCGGCTGCTGGCCTTCCACGTGCAAATACGCCTGACCGTTGGGACGGTGGTTCAGCGTAATGCGCATGCCGTGCAGCGCCTGACTGTCGTAATCAATGCCCGCCGCCTGAAATTCCTGTGGCGTGCCCAGCGTGACTTGGAAAGTCGTGGCTTCTTCGGCGGTGATCTCCGGTACCTCTACTTCGGCGCTCAAGGGTTCGCCCAAAGCCGATTTGACTTCAATCGCACCCAGCGCCAGCGCCTGGGCATCAAGGTGTGCGCCGAGTAGGGATAGCGCCGCCACCGTGGCAAGCGCGCTTTTTTTCCACGATGGAAAGCCCCGATTAGTGGAAATCAATCCTTGCCGGATCTGCGCAATTTTGTCGTGCATAGCTGTGAAATATCGAGGATATTATAAATCCTGCTGACACAAACGCCAGCGCCGACCATAACATGATTGCTCCGGTGGACCAAGCGCCGGGCGTATGTAACAAATTATTAAGAACTTTATTTGTTACGTAAAAGCAACGATCAATCCAGCATTCTTCATGTATTCCATCATTGCCGCGCGGTGCGCGCGCCGGGCGGCAGCGGGCCGGGGTGGCTGGTGCGCCAGGGATTGATGTCGATGCCCCCGCGCCGGGTGTAGCGCGCATAAACCGTGAGTCTGGCGGGCCGGCAGCGCGTCCAGATGTCCATGAATATGCGCTCAATACAATGCTCGTGAAATTCACTGTGGCGGCGAAAACTGACCAGGTAGCGCAGCAGCCCCGCCTGGTTGATCTGCGGGCCGTCGTAGCGAATCTGCACGCTGGCCCAATCGGGCTGGCCGGTAACGGGGCAATTGCTCTTGAGCAGCCGGCTGGTCAGCGTTTCCTGCACCGGCTGCTCGTCGAATGCCGCCGTGAGCAGTTGCGGCGCGGGCGCGTCATAAGCATCGCATTCAATGTCCAGCCGGTCCAGCAGCAGGCCATCCATTTCCTGCACGGCCTGGCGGTCGAATGCTTCCGGCGCGATCAGGCGCACCACGGCAGGCATGCGGGTATCGCTTTCATGCCACAGCGCGGCGCTCAGGTTGCGCTCAATGCGCTCGCGCACGGCGTCAGCGTCGGGAAAGCGCGTGTCGGCAAAACTGCCCAGGTAGAGTTTGAGCGACTTGCTTTCGATCAGGTAGGCGCTCTCGCACGGCATCAGAATGTGCGCGATGGCCGCCTGCGGCTTGCCGCGCGGGTTCAGCCACGACAACTCGTAGGCAGTCCACAAATCGGCGCCTGAAAAGACGGGCTGTCCCGCGATGCCCAGCGCGGCACGCAGCGGCGCGCGCGCAATCGGGTATAGCAGACGGGCGTCGTAATGGTTGGGCCAGGATGTGCGCTTGCCCAGCGGGCTGGCCGCGAGGACAGGCGCGGCGTCGAAAATACTATCGTTCATGGCGCTGACGGTAACGGGTTGAGGCAGCCCCAAAGCGGATCAAGCACCGTTTTTTGCATCAAAAAGGCTATTTTGCGATCAACCCGCTTGGGCAGGCACACGCAGCAAAAACACGCGGCGCCAAACCGCTTATTGCGCCGTCCAGCCGCCGTCATGCGCCCAGGCTACGCCGCGCACATTGTCGGCGGCGGGCGTGCAGAAGAAGACCGCCAGACCGCCCAGTTCCGCGGGCGTGGAAAAGCGCAGCGAGGGTTCTTTTTCCTGCAACAGTTCCTTGTTGGCCTGTTCCACCGGAATTTTCTCGCGCGCGGCGCGGTCCTCGATTTGCTTTTGCACCAGCGGCGTGAGCACCCAGCCTGGGCAGATGGCATTGACGGTAATGCCGGTGGCGGCGGTTTCCAGCGCCACGGTCTTGGTCAGGCCCACCAGCCCGTGCTTGGCCGCGATGTAGGCGGCCTTGCCCACGCTGGCGACCAGCCCGTGCGTGGAAGCGATGTTGATGACGCGCCCCCAGTTTTTCTGCCGCATGTAGGGCAGCGCCAGCCGCGTGGTGTGAAAGGCCGAGCTGAGATTGATGGCGATGATGGCGTTCCACTTTTCAGGCGGAAAGTCCTCGATGTTCGATACGAACTGAATGCCGGCGTTGTTGACCAGGATGTCGATGCCGCCGAATTTTTCCGCAGCGAATTTGAACATTGCCTCAATCTCGACGGGCTT
>JAIRQU010000115.1 GCA_031256305.1 Burkholderiaceae bacterium | reverse complement strand
GACCCCAACGTATTCGCCATTGCTACCGGCATTGCCGAGCACAACCACTACGCGGTGGACTTTATCGAGGCGGTGCGCTGGATCAAGCAGAACCTGCCCAGCGCCAGGGTTTCGGGCGGCATCTCCAACGTGAGTTTTGCCTTCCGCGGCAACGATCCGGTACGCGAGGCCATCCACACAGTATTCCTGTACCACGCGATCCAGGCCGGGCTGGACATGGGCATCGTCAACGCCGGCATGATCGGCGTGTACGACGAACTGGATGCGGATTTGCGCGCGCGGGTAGAGGACGTGGTGCTCGATCGCCGCCCCGACGCCGCCGAGCGCCTGCTGGAAATCGCCGCCAGCGCCAAGGGCGCGGCGCGCGAGCCGGGCCGCCAGTTGGCCTGGCGCGAATTGAGCGTGTCCCAACGCATCACGCACGCGCTGGTGCATGGCATCACCGAATTCATTGAAACCGACACCGAGGCGGCTTACCGCGAAGCGCTGGCGCGCGGCGGGCGACCCATCGACGTGATCGAAGGGCCGCTGATGGCGGGCATGGACGTGGTGGGCGACCTGTTCGGGCAAGGCAAGATGTTTTTGCCGCAGGTGGTCAAGAGCGCGCGGGTGATGAAGCAGGCGGTGGCGCACCTGGTGCCCTACATCGAAGCCGAAAAGCGCCGCGACCAGGCCGCCGGGCGCACCGTGCGCAGCAAGGGCAAGATCGTGCTGGCCACCGTCAAGGGCGACGTGCACGACATCGGCAAGAACATTGTCGGCGTGGTTTTGCAATGCAACAACTACGAAGTCGTCAACCTGGGCGTGATGGTGCCGGGGCACGAAATTCTGGCCCGCGCCAGGGCCGAGGGCGCGGACATCATCGGCCTGTCGGGCCTCATCACCCCCAGCCTGGAAGAAATGCAGGACGTGGCCGGCGAGATGCAAAAGGATGCGTACTTCCGCGAGCGCGGCGTGCCGCTGCTGATCGGCGGCGCAACCACCAGCCGCGTGCACACGGCGGTCAAAATCGCGCCGCATTACGAAGGGCCGGTGGTTTACGTGCCCGACGCCTCGCGCAGCGTAAGCGTGGCGCAGGGCCTGCTGGGGCAAGACTCGCAGAGGTATGTCGCCGACCTGCGCGCCGACTACGAGCGGGTGCGCGCGCTGCACGCGGGCAAACCGCAAACGCCGCTGTGGCCCATCAGCCAGGCCCGCGCCAACAAGGCGCAACTGGATTGGCAAGGTTACACCCCGCCCGCGCCCAGGTTCATCGGGCGGCGCGTCATGCGCGGTCTGGACATCGGACACATCGCGGCCTGCATCGACTGGACGCCGTTCTTTCAGGCGTGGGACCTGGCGGGCCAATACCCGGCGATTCTGAGTGACCCGGTAGTGGGGCCGGAAGCCGCGCGGGTCTTTAACGACGCACAGGCCCTGCTGCAAAAAATCATCGTGGGCCGCTGGCTGGCCGCCAATGCGGTGGTCGGTTTCTGGCCCGCCAACGCGGTGCATGACGATGACATCGCGCTGTACCCCGACGCGCGGCGCGACCAGCCGGTCCTGACCTGGTACGGCCTGCGCCAGCAAGCGGAAAAAGCCCCTGGCAAACCCAGCCGCTGTCTGGCCGATTTCGTCGCGCCGCGTACTGCCCTAAATGCCGCATTAACGGCGGACGCGCACGCCATCCCCACGGGGCGGGGCTGCGACTATCTGGGTGCGTTCGCCGTCACCGCCGGGCTGGGCGCGGACGCCCGCGAAGCCCAGTTTCTCGGCCAGCACGACGACTACCAGGCCATTCTGCTCAAGGCGCTGACCGACCGTCTGGCCGAAGCCGCCGCCGAATGGCTGCACTGGCGCGCGCGCACCGACTGGTGGGGCTACGCGGCCCATGAACCGCTGGACAGCGCCGCGCTCATCGCCGAGCATTACCAGGGCATCCGCCCCGCGCCGGGCTACCCGGCCTGCCCCGACCATAGCGTCAAGCGCGACCTTTTCGCGCTGCTGCAAGCGCACGATATCGGCATGACCCTGACCGAAGGCTTTGCCATGCTGCCCGCCGCCAGCGTCTGCGGCTTTTACTTCAGCCACCCGCAAAGCCGTTACTTCAACGTTGGCCGCATCGACGCCACCCAAGTCACCGACATGGCCGCGCGCCGCGGCATGTCTCAAGCCGAACTGCAACGCCTGCTCGCGCCGAATCTGGGTTAATACGGACCAAAAACATTAAACCATAGGCAATAGGTAACGCTTGAATTTTCTGCAATGCCCGGAATGTTGTAGTGACTTGCAATATGCCTGCAAGGTTTTTTACTTGCGGCGCACATGTGTACATGTTTTGCGTGAATCGTTATGGTTTTTGCTGCATCTTTATATTGGCAGACGAGATATGGATCCATGCCGTCCGTATTCCAATAATCAACAACAGCATGAACAAATTCATGCGAATCCAGGCAATTGATGGCTCAAAACGGAATATCGTCGTCCAGATCATCGAACCCGCCGCCAGTTTGTTGTGCTGCCGCCGGAGCGGGCGCGGCGGCGGGGCGGCTGGCGGCTGGGGCGGCTGGACGTTGTTGCGCGGGCGGCGCGGCGGCGGGGCGCGGCTCGCCGTAGCCCTCATCGCCGCGCGGTTCGCCCGCGCCCTGGCGGCTGCCGAGCATTTGCATCTGGTCCACCCGGATTTCGGTGCTGTAGCGATCCTGTCCGCTTTGCTGATCCTGCCATTTGCGGGTGCGGATGCTGCCTTCGACGTAGATAGGTGAGCCTTTGCGCAGGTACTGCCCAGCAATTTCGGCAAGGCGTCCGTTAAAGACCAGCCGGTGCCATTCGGTATGTTCACGCGCTTCGCCGCTGGCCTTGTCCTTCCACTTGTCGGTGGTGGCCAGAGTGGCGTTGGCGATCTGGTCGCCGTTGGGGAAGGTGCGCATTTCGGGGTCGCGCCCCAGGTTGCCCACGAGAATGACTTTGTTGACGGATGCCATGAGGTTTGCCGATTGGAGGAAAATTCGGCCCCATTGTGCACGAGCCGCGCGGCTTGCCGCCACTCCCCCCTATTGTGACCGCCATGACTGGCCCAGACAGCACCGACTCCGATAGCCCCGCGGATCACGCGGCGGCGCGCGCCGACCCCAATTTCTACCGCGAACTGAGAACGGAAGTCTTCGACGGCTGGCTCTGGCTGGATCGCGCCATTGTGGTGGCCTTTGGCGCGTTGGCGGGCGCGGTGGTGGTGCTGTTCACGTATTTGATCGACTGGGCCTTTGGTCTGTTCAACGCGGTGACAGCGCACGGGCGCTGGCTGGCGTTGATCTGGACGCCGCTGCTGACCGCGTGCATTGTGTGGCTCACGCGCCGTTACGCGCCAA
The DNA here is from genome assembly GCA_031256305.1 of Burkholderiaceae bacterium. Taxonomy (GTDB): domain Bacteria; phylum Pseudomonadota; class Gammaproteobacteria; order Burkholderiales; family Burkholderiaceae_C; genus Ottowia. The sequence goes on along the minus strand of JAIRQU010000115.1, from coordinate 627 downwards.
TGTCCACCGGATCGGGTATTCCGCAAGTCATGGCCGCGCAAGACCCGGCGCTGGGCCGCGACGGGCAGCACTGGTTCGTCTCGCTCAAGCTGGCGCTGGCCAAGCTGCTGCTGGGCACGCTGGGGTTCGTTGCCGGGCTGTCAATTGGCAAGGAAGGCCCCTCGGTGCAGATTGCCGCAGGGGTGCTGCTGCACAGCCGGCGTTGGTTGAGCACGCGCAGCATTTCGCCGCAAGCGCTGCTGGTGGCCGGCGGCGCGGCGGGTATCGCGGCGGCTTTCAACGCGCCGCTGGCCGGCGTGGTGTTCGCGTTCGAGGAACTCTCGCGCCGCATGGAAGCGCGCTACAGCGGCGTGGTGATCGCGGCTATCGTGCTGGCCGGACTGATTGGGGTCTCGGTCTTTGGCAACAAAGCGTATTTCGGCGCCATCCACATCCCGCCACCGGACTGGCGCTTGCTGCTGCCGGCGCTGATGGTGACAGTAGTGACGGGCCTGCTGGGCGGATTGTTCGCCAAGCTGATGATCGCCACGCTGACCGTTGGCCCGGTGCGCGGGCGGCCGCAGCGCTGGACCATGCCGCTGCGGCGGCTGGCGATCTTGCGCTACCGCTGGCCCGTGGGCTTTGCGG
>JAIRQU010000087.1 GCA_031256305.1 Burkholderiaceae bacterium | reverse complement strand
CCGGAAATGCCATGCACGCCGCTATACGCTATCAATTAGAAAGGGATGTTGCTGGCGCCGATGGCTTGTGGCGCAGTGCGCCGACGCGGATGCCCAGCAGGCGCAACGGTTCGGTCAGGTCCACGCGTTTGAGGCACTGGCCCGCCAACAGGCGGATACGGCGCGCATCTTGCGTGTAGTCATCGACGGTCTGCGCGCGGGTGGCGATGCGAAAGTCCGCGTAGCGCAGCTTGATGCCAACGTTGCGGCCTTCGTAGCCTTTGCGCTGCAAGTCGTCGGCGACCTGTTCGGCCAGGCGGGTGAAGATGCGTCCGAGTTCAGTGCGGTCGCGCACGGCGTGCAAGTCGCGCGCAAAAGTGGTTTCGCGGCTCATGGAGACCGGTTCGCTTTCGGTGACGACGGGCCGCTCGTCGCGTCCCCAGGCCGATTCGTGCAGCCATGCGCCGTGGCTGCGGCCAAAGCGTTCGATTAGCCACAGCGGGCCGCACGCGGCCAGTTCGCCAATGGTGCGCACGCCGTGCGCTTGCAGCCGGGCATCGGTCTTGGGGCCGATGCCATTGATTTTGCGGCAGGGCAGGGGCCAGATGCGCGGCTGCAAGTCGGCCTCGTAAACGATGCTGATACCGCCGGGCTTGTCGAACTCGCTGGCCATTTTGGCCAGCAGTTTGTTGGGCGCGACGCCGATGGAGCAGGTCAGGCCGGTGGCGTCGAAGATGCTTTTCTGAATCAACCGCGCCAGCACCCGCCCGTCTTCGCGCTGGCCGCCGGGGACATGTGTAAAGTCCATGTACACCTCGTCAATGCTGCGATCTTCCATAACTGGCGCGATGTCGCGGATGACTGCCTTGAAGGCGCGCGAATAGCGCCGCACTTCGTCAAAATCCACCGGCAGCAGGATGGCCTGTGGGCACAGGCGGGCGGCTTTCATCAGCCCCATCGCGGAGCCGACGCCAAAGGGCCGCGCCGGGTAAGTGGCGGTGGTGATGACGCCCCGGCCCCGGTAATCGGCCAGGCGCGGAAAGGCGTCGGGCGGAATGCGGTCAAGCCGGGGACGCCCGGCCTCATCGCGCGGCGCGCGGGCCAGCCAGCCGCCTTCATGCCCGCGGCTGCCGCCGATGACTACCGGCAACCCCTTGAGTTGCGGGTAGCGCAGCAACTCGACCGAGGCGAAGAACGCATCCATGTCCAGATGTGCGATGCGGCGGGGCAGGGGCGCGGGCGCTTGCGGTTCCATGATGCGCGGTCTGGCTAAACCAATACTCGTCCCGGATTGAACAAGTTGAGCGGGTCCAGCGCCGCCTTGACGCGCCGCATCAGCGCCAGCGCCACGGGCGATTGGTAGCGTGGCAGGATGGCGGCCTTGAGGCTGCCGATGCCGTGCTCGGCGGATATGGAGCCGCCCGCGCGCCGCACGGCGTCATAGACCCGTTCATTGATGGCCGCCTCGTGCGCCCGCAGAAACGCGCGGCCATCCGCGCCTTGCGGCGCTTGCACGTTGTAGTGCAGGTTGCCGTCGCCCAAGTGCCCGAAGATGACCAGCCGCGCGCCGGGAAAGGAGCGTGCCAATTTCGCGCCGGCGGCGGTGACAAAATCCGGGATGCGTGAGACCGGCAGGCTGATGTCGTGCTTGACGTTCAACCCCTCGGCGGCTTGCGCCAGCGGGATGCGCTCGCGCGCCTGCCACAATGCTTGGGCCTGCGTCAGGTTTTCGGCGACCACCGCGTCGGTGGCGCAGCCATCTTCAATGGCGCGCATCAGCAGCGGCTCGAACGCGGCGCGCGCGTGGCTTTCGGACTCGCTGTCCGAGAGTTCCAGCAACACGCACCAAGGCGCATCCCGAAACGGCAGCCGTTGTCCGGGGAAATGCCGCGCCACTAACGACAGCGCGAATCGGTTCATCACCTCGAATGCGGTCAGACCCGCGTCCAGCGCGTCCTTGGCGCGGGCGAGCAATTGCGCGGCGGCGGACAGGCCGGGCACGGCGGCCCAGGCCGTCAGCCGCGCCTTGGGTTGGGGAAACAGCTTTACCGTCGCGGCGGTGATGATGCCCAGGGTGCCCTCGCTGCCGATGAACAGGTCGCGCAGGGCATAGCCGGTGTTGTCTTTGCGTAGGCCGGAAAGGCCGTTCCAGATTTCGCCTTGCGCCGTGACCACTTCCAGGCCCAGGCACAGCTCGCGCGCGTTGCCGTAGCGCAGCACCTGCGTGCCGCCGGCGTTGGTCGCCAGATTGCCGCCCAGCGTGCAACTGCCTTCGGCGGCCAGACTCAGCGGGAACAGCAGCCCGGCATCGGCGGCGGCCTGCTGCACTTGGGCCAGGATGCAGCCGGCTTCGGCGGTAAGGGTGGCGTTGGCCGTGTCGAGCGCCCGCACCGCCCGCATGCGCTGGGTCGAGAGCACGATCTGCGCGCCGCTGGCGTCGGGCACCGAGCCGATCACCAGCCCAGTGTTGCCGCCCTGCGGCACGATGGCCACGCGCGCGTCGGCGCAGGCGCGCACCACGGCGGCTACCTCGGCGGCGCTGGCCGGCCGCACCA
>JAIRQU010000231.1 GCA_031256305.1 Burkholderiaceae bacterium | reverse complement strand
GGGGCCACCGTGCTGCCGCTGATGCTGTTCCACCAGATGCAGTTGATGGTTTGCGCGGTGATCGCGCAACGCTATGCGCGGCGTGGCCCGTCAATGCCTGCGAACCAGCAGACTCCGGGCATCGGGGAAAGTGACGGATCAGCGTGATAGCCGCTCAATCGGCTGCCCGGCCACGCGCGCCAGGTCTTGCGGGGCAACCAGGCCGGGCGCGATGTCGGCCAGCGGCCTGAGCGCGAAGGCGCGTTCGCGCAGCCGCGGGTGCGGCACGGTCAGGCGCGCGCTTTGGATGCGCGCATCTCCATACAGCAGCAGGTCCAAGTCCAGCGTGCGCGGCGCATTGCGGTAAGGGCGCTGGCGGCCCGCCACGTCCTCAATGGCATGCAGCGCGGCCAGCAGATCAGGCGCGCTCAAGCGCGTTTCCAGCGCTGCCGCGGCGTTGACGTAATCCGGTCCGCTGGCGTCGATGGGCGCGCTGCGGTACAGCGGCGAGGCAGCGGCAACACGCGACCCCGGCAGTTTGCCCAATGCGTCCAGCGCGGTTTGCACCGCGCCGCGCGCATCGCCCAGATTGGCTCCCAGTCCGATGTAGGCGGTGACGGGGCTGCGGCGGATTTCGATCATGCCCCGCCAACCGGCCCGGCATCGGGCGCGGCGGCGCCATTAGCGCCCGGCGCGCCGCCGGAAGGCTTGCGGCGGCGGCGGCGGCGCTTGCGCACCGGGGCGTCAGGCAAGGCGGCATCGGGCGATCCGGGCGCGCCTTGCGCCGCTCCAGCGGCTGCGGAGGGTCTGGACGCGCGCGGCGGCTTGGGCTGCGGCGGTTTCTTGCGCTGCTGGGCGCGCTGCTCCTCCATCAGCCCTTCGCGCGCGGCCTGATCGGCCAGGCTAAAGGTCTGCCACCAGTCGGCCAGCTCCTCGGACACCTCGCCCACGTCGGCGCGCAGGCGCAAAAAATCGAACCCGGCGCGAAAGCGCGGCTGTTCGGCCAGCGAGAACGGCGTATTGCCGCTGCGCCGCTCGAAGCGCGGCTGCATCATCCAGATTTCGCGCATGTCCGCGGCCAGCTTGCCGCGCCCGGAAACATCGCCGATACGGGCGTCGAACGCCTCGTCGATGGCCTGTTGCAGCGCGGGCACCGGGTACGCGCCCTGCTCCAGGCGCATCTGCCAGCTCTGGCGCACGTCCTGCCACAGCACGGCGGCTAGCAAAAAAGCAGGGGCTACCGGCTTACCCTCGGCCACGCGCCGGTCGGTATCGGCCAGCGCCGCCTTGACGAAGGGCTGCTCGGCGCGCTCGACCACCAGGTCCAGCAGCGGATAAATGCCGCGCGCCAGTCCCAGCTTTTTAAGCTGCTCGACACTGGCGATGGCGTGGCCGGTTTGCAGCAGCTTGAGCATTTCGTCGAACAGCCGGCTTTGCGGCATGTCGGTCAACAGCGCCTTGGCCTGCACCAGCGGGCGGGCGGTTTTAGGCTCCAGCGCAAAGCCCGACGCTGCCAGCTTGGCCGCGAAGCGCACCGCGCGGATGGCGCGCACCGGGTCTTCGCGGTAGCGGGTTTCGGGGTCGCCGATCATGCGCAGGCGCTTTTTCTGCGCGTCGGCAATGCCGTTGTGGTAATCGACCAGCACGCGCGTTTCCGGGTCGTAATACATGGCGTTGACGGTAAAGTCGCGCCGCGCCGCGTCTTCTTCCTGCGGCCCCCAGACGTTGTCGCGCAGCACGCGCCCGCTGGCATCGACCGCGTGCTTCATGCCCGCCAATTCTTGCCGGGCCGTGCGCTCGTTGCCGCTGACGTGCTCGGCGTCGGCGCTGTCCAGATAGGCGCGGAAGGTGGAGACCTCGATCACCTCGTGCTCGCGCCCACGCCCGAACACCACGTGCACGATGCGAAAACGCCGCCCGATGATGAAGGCGCGCCTGAACAGCCGCTTGACCTGTTCGGGCGTGGCGTCGGTGGCCACGTCGAAGTCCTTGGGTTTGAGGCCCAGCAGCAAGTCGCGCACCGCGCCGCCGACGATGTACGCCTCATGGCCCGCCTCCTTGAGCGTGCGCACCACGGCGGCGGCGCGCTCGTCCACCAGCGCCGGGTTGATGCCGTGTACCTGCGGTCCCAGTTCCACGCGCTTGCCGAACTTGCGCCGCGCCGCGGCCTGGCCGTCGCCGCGGCCCATGAGTTTGTTGATGAGCTTTTTAATCATGATGAGGATCGAATAAATCCAGCACGCGCCAGCCGCGTTGCCGGGCGACTTGGCGCAGGGCGTCGTCGGGGTTGACGGCCACCGGATGATCGGCTTTTTCCAGCAGCGGCAAGTCGTTGCGCGAATCGGAATAGAAGGTGATGTCCGCGTCGCCCCAAGTCAGGCCGCGCGCGCGCAGCCACTGGCTCACGCGCTCGACCTTGCCTTCGCGGAACGAGGGCGCGCCCGCGATCTCGCCGGTGATCCAGCCTTGCGCGTCGCGCTGGAGTTCAATGGCGATCAAGTCTTCCACGCCCAGCCGCCGCGCGATGGGGCGCGTGACGAATTCGTTGGTCGCGGTGACGATGACGAGTTGATCGCCCGCGCGCCGGTGCGCGTCGATCAGTTCCAGCGCCTGGGGCGTGATGGCCGGCTCGATCACCTCGCGCATGAAGCGCGCGTGCGCCGCTTCGGCCTGGCGCTTGCCGCGTTGCCGCGCGGCATCCAGCGTAAAGCGCACGTAGGCATGAATGTCCAGCGTGCCCGCCAGATAACTGGCGTAGAAGGCATCGTTGGCGCGCTTGAAGGCCCCGCCGTCCGTCCAGCCCAGCCGCGTGGTGAACTCGCCCCAGGCGTGGTCGGAATCGAGCGGCAGCAGCGTGTTGTCCAGGTCGAACAGCGCCAGTTTGAATCGGGGGCAACGTTGAACAAGTCCTTCGTGGTTGGCACATTCTGGCTTGGGGTGGCCTGCTTTGTTGCCAATGCTCGCGCTACCGCCAGGCAGCGCTGCGCCTTGCGCCTCGCATCCCATCCCAAGCCCAGGCGCGCCAACGCACGCAGACGTATTCAGCGTTG
>JAIRQU010000030.1 GCA_031256305.1 Burkholderiaceae bacterium | reverse complement strand
TGGAAATCGCCGCCGCGGGCGGACATTCGCTGCTGCTGACCGGGCCGCCGGGTAGTGGCAAGTCGATGCTGGCGCAGCGCTTTGCCGGGCTACTGCCGCCGCTGGACGCCGAGCAAGCCTTGGAGAGCGCGGCGCTTGAAAGCCTGGCTGGCCCCTACGATCCGGCGCGCTGGGGCGTGCGCCCCACCCGCGCGCCGCACCACACCGCCAGCGCGGTGGCGCTGGTGGGCGGCGGCTCGCCGCCCCGGCCCGGCGAAATCTCGCTGGCGCACCAGGGCGTGCTGTTTCTCGACGAGCTGCCCGAATTTCCCCGCGCCGCGCTCGAAGCGTTGCGCGAGCCGCTGGAAACAGGCCGCATTACCATCGCGCGCGCCGCGCGGCGGGCCGACTTTCCGGCGCGCTTTCAGCTCATCGCGGCGATGAACCCCTGTCCGTGCGGCTACCTGGGCGCGCCGGGCCGCGCCTGCCGCTGCACGCCCGACCAGATCGCGCGCTATCAAGGCCGCATCTCCGGCCCCTTGCTCGACCGCATCGACCTGCATGTGGAAGTGGTTTCCATTCCCGCTGATGAATTGCTGCGCGCCCCGCCGGGCGAGAGCACCGCCGCCATTCGCGCGCGCGTGGCCGCCGCCCGCGCGCGCGCCCTGGCGCGGCAAGGCGCGCCTAACCAGGCGCTGCACGGACAGCAACTGGACGCCCACGCGCATCTGCAAGCCGCCGCCCTTGCCTTTTTGCAAACCGCCGCCGCGCGCCTGGCCTGGAGCAGCCGCGCCACGCACCATGCGCTCAAGGTGGCGCGCACCATCGCCGATTTGGCTGGCAGCCCGGACATTGCCGTTGCCCACATCGCGGAAGCCATTCAATATCGCCGCGCGACGAGAACGGCCCAATAAAACACCGTCAGGCAGCGGGGTAAAAGATGCCTTGTCAGGCACGCCTACCCCAGCTTTCTGCCGCGACAAGCAACGTTCAAGACCAGGGATTCAGAATAAATAGCAAACAATCAAATTGTAACCAAATGTATTAAAATGTAAGCAAATATATCAAAACCAGGAAGCCGCTATCATGAGAAAAATGTACGGTTTCGAGAGTAAACATTCATCGGATTTGACCGTTTAACGATGACCTACCCCGGCTGATGATTTTTGACCGCGCGCGTTTCAATCAACCTGACCATCCATGACGATTCAACAATTGCTTCTCATTGATGACGACCAACGTCTTTCCGGCATGGTCAGCGAATATCTGGCGCGGTCGGGCTACAGCGTTGAGCGCGCCTTTGAAGGCGCAACGGGCTTGGGTGCATTGAAGCGCAACAAGTTCGATCTGGTGATTCTGGACCTAATGCTGCCAGACATGGATGGTCTGGAACTTTGCCGCCAGATCCGCGCGCAGGCCCCCACCGCCGAAACCGCCACGCCCGTGCTGATATTGACCGCCAAGGGCGACCCGATGGATCGCATCATCGGCCTGGAGCTGGGCGCGGACGATTACATGACCAAGCCGTTCGAGCCGCGCGAACTGTTGGCGCGCGTGCGCACCTTGCTGCGCCGCCAAGACGGGGGTGACGTTGCGCCCGCGCGCACCATGCGCTTTGGGTCGATGGAAATCGACTTGGGCGCGCGCCGGGTCACCATACGCGGCAAACCGATAGACCTGACCAGCTACCAGTTCGACATGCTGCTGGTACTGGCCGAACATGCGGGCCGCGTCCTCACGCGCGATCAGCTCATCAAGCTGGTGTGCGGGCGCGACTCCGAACCTTACGACCGCTCGGTTGACGTACACATTGCCCGCCTGCGCACCGCCATCGAATTCGATCCCAAGAATCCCCAGCGTATCCAGACCGTGCGCAGCACGGGCTATATCTTCGTCAAGCATCAGAATTAAAGCCGCCGCCGTTTGCCGTCATGGCTGGCAATGGCGCGCTAACCGGCTTGGCGCGTCACGCGGCACTGGGCGGCCGCTCTTTCGGCAGGCGCGAGCACGTCGCGGATTGCGCCGGTTCCGCGCCGCCGGTTGCACGGACAAGCGCGCCGATCCAGATCACCAATCCGTACAGATACACCATATGACCGCTGTCGTGCATGAACAGCACCTGCGTCAGACCAAAGCCCAGGTAACTTACCGGCAGCAACAGGCCGGTCATGCGCACGGTCAAGGTCTGCCCGTTTTCACTTGCCGCGCTGCGCCGCCTGGGGAAAAAGATCAGGATGGGCAGTACAAACCACGCCGCCAGCAGCGCCACGCCAATCAATCCCCGGCGCGCGAACATGTCCAGCCATTCGTTGTGCGCGTGGCCAAACGCCAGAATCGCCCGATTGCCTTCTCCCGCCGCGACCAGGCGCGCCTTCTCGGCCATGTAGCCGCGGCCCCAGCCCAGCAGGGGACGCTCGCGGCCCATGATGAGCGCGACCCGCCAATGCGCCAGCCGCTGGCCCACGGAGGTGTCGGCGTCATCGTGCTGTTCATAGGCTTGCACTTCGGTGTGCGCCAGCGCCATCCGGTGTTCTACTTCGGGCAGTTGCAAGGTGGCCAACAGCCCGGCGGCCACTATCAGCAAAACCGTCAGGCCCGCCAGCAAC
>JAIRQU010000008.1 GCA_031256305.1 Burkholderiaceae bacterium | reverse complement strand
CACGCATAACCATCCTGCGGCATTACGGCCAGGCAAGCCCCCAGCAAAGCCGGTATTCATATGCTTTTGGTCAATTTTCATATTTTAAGCCGGCGCTTGAGGTCAGCGTAAAATTACCCCCCTCCCGGTTCTGGCTGTGAACTGGGAAAAGGGTAAGATTGTCAGGATAAACGATCACTGCCATAACTTTCCCTTTCCAAGGATTTCTCCATGCGTTCCTTTTTGTTGACCAGCATCTTGGCTGGCCCGGTCTTGGCGTTGGCGTGTACCGCCCTGCCAGCTTGGGCACAGACGCAAGAACAATCGGGCGGTTCCAGCGCCGCGGCCCCGGCGCGCATCGCGCGCGGGCTGATCGTGGAGCTTAAATCCGGCGGCGCGGCCAACGCCAATCTCCAGACGCCGCAAATGTTGCGCAATCAACTGGCGTCCGTGGCCAGCGCGGCGGGCCTGCCCGCGCCCGATGATTCGCCGCAACCCGTGGGCGCACATGGGCACCTGCTGCGCTTTGCCGCGCCGCTGCAAGGCGCGGCGATTGACGCCGCCGTACAAAGCGTGGCCGCCAATCCAGCGGTGCAAAGCGTCTCGCCGGACGTGCGTATGCGCCGCCTGGACGTAACGCCCAATGATCCTGACTTCATGAACGGCCAGCAATGGTATTTGCGCGCGACCAGCGATCCGGCGGGCGGCGCGGCCGCGCTCAACGCCACGCAGGCGTGGAATATCACCACCGGCTTGGCCAGTCAGGTGGTAGCGGTGGTCGACAGCGGCGCACTGTTCACCCATCAGGATCTGGCCAGTCAATTCATTCCCGGCTACGACTTTATTAGCGACGTGGCGGCGGGCAATACCGGCCTGGGGCGCAATCCGGACGCCTCCGATCCGGGCGACTGGGTCAGCTATGCCGATCTGCGCAACCCTGTCTTCGCGGGCTGCACAGCGCAACCCAGCGACTGGCACGGCAGTTTCATTGCCGGCATCATCGCCGCGGCCACCAACAACGCCCTCGGCGTGGCCGGCATCAATTGGAACGCCAGAATTTTGCCGGTGCGGGTATCGGGCAAATGCGGCGCGTGGCTTTCCGACATTATCGACGGCGTGCGCTGGGCGGCGGGCTATTCCATCAGCGGCGCGCCCGACAACCCGACGCCCGCGCGCATCATCAACATCAGCCTGGGCGGCGAGAGCGGCGAAGCCTGCGAACCGGCATACCAATCGGCGATCAACGACGCGATTTCCGCCGGCAGCCTGGTCGTGGTGGCCGCGGGCAATTCCAGCGCCGCGGCGCCAAGCGATCCGGCCAACTGTTCGGGCGTGCTGGCCGTTGGCGCGGTACGGCAGGATGGCCTGAAAACCTTCTACTCCAATTTCGGCGCGGGCATGGGGCTGATGGCGCCGGGCGGCGCGGGCGAATCCGGGCTGCCCAACGACATCATGACTTCCACCTCCAACACGGGCACGCAAGGGCCGGTGGCCGACGCCTATGCCCAAGCCGCTGGCACCAGTTTTGCCGCGCCCATGGTTTCAGGCGTGGCCTCGCTGATGCTGGCGGTCAACCCCAGCCTGACGCCCGCGCAATTGATCTCGATGCTTGAGCAAAGCGCGCGGCCCTTCCCCAGCAATGCTGCCTACCCGGCCTGCGCCGATGGCCTGGCCAGCGCATGCAACTGCACGGCGCAGACTTGCGGCGCGGGTCTGCTGGACGCCAATGCCGCCGTGCAACTGGCCGCTGGCATCAATCCGGGCAGCGGCGGCGCAAACAACAGTCAGGGCAGCGGCAGTAACAGCGGCAGCCAAGGCGGCGGCGGCGCTACCCATTGGCTCTGGGGTTTGGGCCTGTGGGGGCTGGCGGCGGCAGCGTTATGGCAACGGCGGCGTAAGCCGGCGGCCAACCGGACATAACCGGCTATCACTGGCTGCTACTGGCCGCGCCCGATTTGATGGAGGGCAAAGCTGCGCGCCCGCCGGAAACCAGCGGGCGCGATTTGCTTGCGACGCCCCCGCCCAGAGCGCTGGCGCAAGCGCTACAGCGGATGCGTGACCAGCCGGAAGTCAGGGTCTTCGGGGAAAGGCTTGACCTCGAAGCCCAGGCCGCGCATGAGCCGCAACATGCCGCCGTTATTGGTCAGCACCAGTCCCATCATTTCCTGCAAGCCCTTGTCGCGCGCCGCGTCCATGATGGCCAGCATCAGCCGTCTGCCCAGACCCTGACCGGCGTATTCGTCGGCCACCACCAGCGAGAACTCGCAACTGGTCTGATCGGGGTTGGTGATGTAGCGCGAGACGCCAATCATTTTCTCGCCCAATTCCTTGCCGCCGTCGGCAAGGGTTTGTTCGGTTTCGATCACGGCGCACAGCGCCATTTCGCGGTCGTAGTCGATCAGCGTGAAGCGCGAGAGCATCGAGGGCGGCATTTCCGCCATGTTGGAGACAAAGCGCAGATACCGGCTTTCTGACGAGAGTTTGCGCACGAACTGTTGCAGCAGTTGCGCGTCGTCGGGACGGATCGGGCGCACGGTATATTCGCCCCCGCCCTTGAACGGCCAGACCTGTTGCAGCCGCGCCGGGTAGGGCAGGATCGACAAATGCCCGTAGCGGCCCGCCCGGCCCGGCGAAGCCTGCGCGGCCTGGCCCACCACGATGCGCGCATCGACGGCGATGGCGCCGCGCTCGTCAACGATGATG
>JAIRQU010000243.1 GCA_031256305.1 Burkholderiaceae bacterium | reverse complement strand
CGACTTCCATCGTCTCGGCGTCGGTTACGCGCATACCCTGGATGAAATGCCCCTGCTTGCCCACGCGCCCCAGCGCCGCCTCGATCTGCGGCCCGCCGCCGTGCACCACCACCGGATTGATGCCTACCAGCTTGAGCAGCACCACGTCCTCGGCGAAGGCGGCTTGCAAGGCCGGGTCGGTCATGGCGTTGCCACCGTATTTGATGACCATCGTCTTGCCGTGGTAGCGGCGGATGTAGGGCAAGGCTTGCGCCAGAACTTCGGCGCGGGCATGGGGAGTCAGAAAAGATGTATCGGTCATGGTGTCGGGTAGGGGATGAGGCGGCGTCGCGGACGCGGATTTGGACGCGCGGCACGACTGCGGCAGTCATTCTAGGGATGGCCTGCCGCGCTGCGCTTACATCGCTCCGCGTCCCGAAAACACCACGCGCACGGTCTTGAGCAGGATTACCCAGTCCACCCACAACGACCAGTTGCGCACATACCAACTGTCGTAATCAGCGCGCTCCTCAAAGCGCGTGTGGCTGCGGCCGTTGACCTGCCACAGTCCGGTGATGCCGGGACGCACCTGACTGTAGAGAGCGCGCGCGCCAGCCGGGTAGCGCGGCAATTCGCGCCGCAGCAGCGGGCGCGGGCCGACCAGGCTCATGTCGCCGCGCAGTACGTTCCACAGTTGAGGCAGTTCGTCCACGCTCAAGCGCCGCATCCAGCGCGTCGAGGTCAGCACCCGCGGGTCGTCGGCCAGCTTGAAGTTGCTGGCTTCATAGCGCGCGTACAGATCAGGCCGCTCGCTCTGCCAAGTGGATAGCAGCGCGTCGGCACCGCGCACCATGGTGCGGAATTTGATGAACGCGAAGTCCCGCTCGTCGCGTCCGACGCGGGTCTGGCGGTAGAACACCGGCGCGCCATCCTCGCGCCAGATCAGCCAGGCTGCCCAGGCCATCAGCGGCGAGAGCAGCAGCAGCAGCAGCGCCGAATTGACCACGTCCGCGCTGCGTTTGACGATGCGGGCCAGAGGGCTGAATATGCGATGTTGCAAACACAGAAACAGCACGTCGTTGCTGAAAAAATGTTGCGCTTTCATGCCTTGCACGGGCAGGCCCCGCAGGGTTTGCGCGGTAAAAATCACGAACTGCTGGGCGTGCAGGCGTCCAACCAGCGCCGCCAGCGCGGGCGAGACCGTGCCGTTGAGCGCCACGACGATGGCCTCGCATCCCAGCCGGCGCGCCAGCAGCTCCACCTCGCAAGCCATGTCGTGCTCCGGGTCGGCGGACGCGACATACACGGGTTGGCCATGCGCCCATGTCTGATTGGAATCGGGGGCAAGCTCTGTTCCGGGCGGCGCGGGCGTGTCGCTGGTCTGGACGAAACCGGCAATGTGCAACCCCAGGTGCCGCTCGCGGCGGATGGCTTGGGCGGCTTCGCAGGCCGTGTTGCAGGCGCCCACGATCAGCACGGCGCGCCACCAGCATTTCAGCCTGATCAGCACTTCGCGCGCCAGCAGCCGGGTCAGCGGCAGCAGCAGCAGCGCCCACGCCCACGCCAGCACCGGCAGGGTACGGGTGTTGGTAACTTGCAAAAAGAAATTGAGCGCGAAATTGGTCAACGCGGCCAGCAGGGCATAGCGCCAGATGACGCGGTTTTCTTCCCAGAACGCCGCGCGGCGCGCGTATTGGCCATTGGTTACCAGGCCCGCTATTACCAGCAGCGCCATTAATGTGTAGAGCCGCCCGCTGGTGGTCAGCAGTGGATTCCATTCCCGCGTCCACCACGAACGGCCCGCCCATGTGGCCAGAGCCACCGCGATCAGCCAGGCGCATAACAATCCTCCGGCATCAGCCGCCAACAGCGCAGCGGCGCGGATGCGGGTGATGCTGACGCGCTTGCCGCGAGCCGGAGCATCGGTGGGAGAGTCGCGGCAGGTCATGGGGCAGGCAAGGGGTAGAGCGCCAAGGCTTTCTAAAATGCTGCAGCGCGCGACCCAAGCGTCGGGGAGAAAGAAGTTGTGGCGGATTCTAGGGCTTGTTTTTCTCCTGGGATTGCCCGCGCGCTTTCGGCATTTTCCGCATTGCTCATCATGTTCCAGTCCTCGTCCCGGCAACTCCGGCCCGTGACCGTTTCTGTGGTCAGCCATGCGCAGGGCGCGCAAGTGCGGCTGTTGCTGCAAGACCTTGACCGGCATTGCCGCGCGGTGATTGACCGGGTTGCCGTTACCTGCAACGTGCCCGAGGCGCTGCCCTTTACGCCAGGCGATTTTGGTTTTCCAGTTGAAGTTATCGCCAATGCCCAGCCTAGGGGGTTTGGCGCCAATCACAACCGGGCGTTCGCGCGCTGTGCCAGCGACTGGTTTCTGATCGTCAACCCGGATGTACGCATCGCCAGCGACGTGCTGGGCGCGCTGCTGGCGCGCGCCACGGAGCGTGACGCCCTGCTTGCGCCGCAGGAGGTCGATGCGGCGGGCGCGCGGCTGGACGGCATGCGCGGCCCCATCACGCCGTTGGAACTGTTGCGCCGCCGCGCGTT
>JAIRQU010000182.1 GCA_031256305.1 Burkholderiaceae bacterium | reverse complement strand
CGGCGGCGGCGCTGGCGGTGGTGCGCGGCTCGCCCATCGCGGGCTTGCTGGACGGCACGCTCAATGAGGTCACGGCCACCGGCAACGCGGCGCTGCAACTGACGCTCGATCTGCCGGTGGACAAGCTCGCACAGGCCGCCAAAGTCACGGGCCGCGTCACGCTGGATGGCAACGACGTGCGCTTTGTTCCCGCCGCGCCCGCGGTCACGCAAACGCGCGGCGTGGTCACGTTCGACCCAACCGGCTTTGCGCTGCAAGACCTGCGCGGGCAGGCGCTGGGCGGGCCGGTGCGCATTTCCGGCGGCGGCAAGCCCGGCGCGGCGGGCGGTCCGCCCACGGTCATCCACATTGCCGGAACGTTCAGCGATCAGGGGCTGCGCGCCATGACCGGCTGGGGCGCGGCCGCCGCTCTGACGCGCCGCGTCAGCGGGCAAGCGGCATACGAGGCGGAACTGGATTTCTCCGGCGCGCGCCCGGCGCTGACCGTGACCAGCGACCTGCACGGCCTGGCGCTCGACTTGCCCGAACCGCTGGCCAAGCCCGCCGATGCGCGCTGGCCGTTGCGCTATCAAGACCGTCCGCTGGATGCCGCGCGCAATGCTTTGCAGATCACGCTGGCCGGCCGCCTGGCCGCGCGGCTGGAATACGCCCAAGCCGCTGGCGGCCCGCCGCCGCGCGGCGTGTATGCGCTGGGCGAGGCGGCGGCGTTGCCGCTGACGCTGCCTGCCACGGGCATCACGGCGCGCGTGGATGTCTCCAGCCTGGATGCGGAGGCATGGTCGGCAGTGGCCTCGGCCCTGCAAGATGGCGCACCGGGGACAAGCGCAACCGGCGCGCCGGGCAGCGCCAGCGCCGCCGCAACAGCATCGGGGCAGGATTTTCTGCCGACGGCCTGGAGTTTGCGCGCCGGTGAATTGACGCTCAATGGCCGCACCCTGCACGCCATCACCGCCAGCGGCGCGCGCCAGAGCGACCGCGCCGGCGACCTGTGGCGCGCCGACGTGCAGGCGCGCGAGCTGGCCGGGCAAATCCAGTACCGGCAAGCCCCCAATGGCCCATCCGGCAGCCAGCCCGGTACGGTACATGCGCGCCTGTCGCGCTTGAGCATTCCCGCCAGCCAGGTGCAAGCCGTCCAGGCCGATGCCAACTCTGCCGCCGGGGCGCTGCCCCAGCACATTCCGGCGCTGGACCTGGTGGCCGACGACTTCGAGATAGCGGGCAAAAAACTCGGCAAGCTCACCATCCAGGCCGCCAACCGCAGCGTCCGGCGGCACGGCGCTGCTGCCGCGGATGCCAGCGCCAATCCCGGCGTCAACGAATGGCTGTTGAACCAGCTCATGCTGGAAACGCCCGATGCCACGCTCACCGCCGACGGGCGTTGGGTGGGCCGGCGGCGCAGAGGGGCTGTCAGCGCTGGCGCCAACGCCGACGCCAGCGCCGAACGCCACACCGCGCTGCACTTTACGCTGGACGTGCGCGACGCCGGCGCGCTGCTGGGGCGGCTGGGTATGCCCGGCGTCATCCGGCACGGCGCGGGCCAGTTGACCGGGCGCGTGGGCTGGCGCGGCGCGCCTTATGCGCTGGACACGGCCACGCTGGGCGGGCAGTTGCATCTGGACATCGGCAAGGGCCAGTTCCTCAAGACCGAACCGGGCGTTGCCAAGCTGCTGGGCGTACTCAGCCTACAAGCCCTGCCGCGCCGCTTGACGCTGGATTTCCGCGACATCTTTTCCAGCGGTTTTGCGTTTGACCAGGTGCGCGGCGACGCGCAAATCCACCAGGGCGTTATCAGCACCAACAACCTGCAAATGAAGGGCGAAAGCGCCGCCATCCTGATGGACGGCAGCGCCAGCCTGGCGGCCGAAACGCAAGACCTGCGCGTGCTGGTGGTGCCGCATATCGACGCGGGCACGGCGGCGCTGGCGGCCACCGTCATCAACCCGGCCATCGGCATCGGCGCATTCGTGGCGCAATGGCTGCTGCAAAAGCCGCTCTCGCGCGCGGCCACGCGCACCTTTCACGTTACCGGCCCCTGGGCCAATCCACAAGTTACCGTCCAGGCTCTGACGCCCGCCGCCAACACCGCCGAACCGCAAGACCGGCCCGGCGGCGCCGGAGACCGCTGAAAACCGCGCGGCGAGCGCTGGCGGCCACGCTGGCGACAAATTTTGTTACATCTTGGCCGCGCGCGGCGACGCCGCGCCGGGATTGTCAATTTGCGGCAGACCGTTTCAGGCTTTGTTGAGTGCAAGCTGGCATGGCCCAATGCCTTGATTGACAAACATCAAGCCACGCGCGGGGGCTTGGCGGCGCGGGCGCGCGGCGGCAGGCGGCGGGAGTTGGCACGGATGATGCAGGCAATACCGGCATCCGGCAGCCTCCAGCAGGAGGGCAAGGCAGGAGAGAGTAGTGCTTCGCAGGAGCGCGGGCGGGCGGAGTGGATTCCCGCCGCTCCTGATTTTTTCAACTGAAAGGACATATCATGAAAAAACTGCAACAAGGCTTTACGCTGATCGAATTGATGATCGTCGTTGCCATTATCGGTATTCTGGCCGCTATTGCGATTCCGCAATACCAGGATTACACCATTCGTACCCGTGTAACGGAAGGTCTGTCGCTGGCTTCCGCTGCGCAAACCGCCGTGGTTGAGACCTACTCCTCGTGGGATGGCACCACTACGATTGGGAGCTATACTGGCAATGCTACAACCCCAACAGCGTATGGTTATACATTTACCCCGACCAATGTCGTATCTGAAATTGACATTCAAGGCATCACTTCAGGAGGGGCTCAAAAAGGTGATGGAAGGGTTGTGGTAACGTATGGAGGCCAAATTCTTACTGCGATGGGTGCAGGTAATGCAGGACTCGTTTTGACACCTGGTAGTGGCGACCCAACAGGAAAAGATGCGGCTCTCGATTCTAACGGCGATCCGTTGAATGCGATGATGCCTGGTGCCCCCGTTGTTTGGGGGTGTGGGCTTATATCTGGAGCAGCGGCTACCGCTTATAAGTATGTGCCTGCAAATTGTCGCTTCACCAGCGCCTATGGCACTGTGAGTTAATGCCTTATGAAGCTTGTATGTGCCGCTGGCAGTACTGATGTTTGATAAGTTAAATTTATTGGTAATAACTTAACATTAATAGGCAGAGATGAAAATCTCTGCCTTTTTTATTGCTAGTTTGATGAAAGTATGACGCGATTGTGGTCTTATCGCTGGCGCGCAGCTTTGACACATTTGAGCGTTTCCATTCTGGTGGCGCTTATCAGTCTGGCGCTGGTGTTCAAGGTGTGGTATCCCGCGCCGCTGGACCGGGCGCTGGATGTGCGGCACATTTATTTTCTGGTGCTGGCCGTCGATGTGACGCTGGGGCCGGTGATTACCTTTATCATTTTCAATCCCCGCAAGCGCCGGCGGGAGTTGCTCCTAGACATGGCGTGCGTTATCGCGGTGCAGTTGGCCGCGCTGGGTTATGGGCAATGGGCTATTGCGCAAGGCCGCCCGGCCTGGCTGGTGTTCAATGCCGACCGTTTCGATTTGACGCAGGCCAGCGACATTGCCGCGCGTTATCAGGCGCACGCCGCGCCCGCTTACCGCCATGCGCCCTGGACGGGGCCGCGCTGGGTGGCCTCGGTGAACCCAACCGACCCGGCCCAGCGCAATGAGTTGGTATTGGAGTCAGCGGGCGGCGGCGCCGACTTGCCGCAGCGCCCCGACCTGTTTACGCCGCTGGCCGGGCAAAAGGCCGCGCTGCTGGCCAAGGCGTTTCCCTTGGAAAAGCTCAATCAATTCAACCTGCCCGTCCAGGTGAAAAAGGCGCTGGCCCCGTGGCCGCAGGCCGACGCCTGGCTGCCGCTGATGGCGCGCGTGCGGCCCATGACGGTGCTGATCCAGCGCAGCACGGGCCAACCCCTGGCCGTGGTGGATTTGCGGCCTTGGCAGTGATTGCCGCAGTTTTGAAGCGGCGGTCAAGGGACGCACTGGCACAATAGCCGCACCGTCCCCGTCCTGCGTGGGCCATAGCGTTCCCGGCGGGAATCGTGCGTGTGCGCGGCGAAGGCGGTAAAGCTGTTGTCCGCGTCCAGACCCGTGTTCACCTATGACGGCACGAATGCCGAATGGCCGCGCTGGCTCAACAGGCGCACGGCGGATTGATCGAACGAGGCAAATATGGCCAGACTGCCAGGCAGCAGCTTGCGGCCCGTGTAAGCCGCCACGCCATCGGCAAAGTCGCCCCCGGCTTCCAGCAGTTCCAGACCCGCGCGCACTTCGTCATCGGCAAGAATGACTTTATCGCTTTCGGCCAGGGCATTGATCCGCTCGGCCACATCTTGCCGGCCGATTTTGTATCGCCCCCGCAAGACCCACACGGTTTCGCACAGAACAAGGGTCGGGATGACGATGTTTTGCGCTTGCTCAAACAGCCGCGCTGCGGCCTGTTGCTGCTGTTTGTCGTCGCCAATAATGGCCCGGATCAGAATATTCGTGTCGATGACGACGTTCACTTTGCGCCCCGCAGCCCATGCGTGGCGTATGAATCGGCGATGGCCTGGCTTAGTTCCGCATCAGTCAGCTTGACATCGGTTTTACCTTCCAGCGAACCCATCAGATCCATGATATTGCGATGTTTTTTGCTGGCGTTGATTTTCAGGCTGCCGTCGGGCTGTTTCCTGATGGCGATTTTTTCGCCCGCCTTGACGCCCAGATGCTCCAGCAGCGCCTTGTTAAAAGTAAACTGGCCCTTGGCAGTCAGCGTCATTTCGACCATACAAACTCCTTACTCTTTGCAATCAGGATGGGTAAGGTAATCGTATCACGGAAGCAGGGCGACGCTTGGCTGCCGCTGATGGCGCGCGTGCGGCCCATGACCGTGTTGATCCAGCGCGGCACGGGCCAACCCCTGGCCGTGGTGGATTTGCGGCCCTGGCAGTAAGGGGCGGCCAAGCTGGTAATGACTGGATTGCCCGCCGCGCATATATCAAACTACCCAGTTTTCGACGGTCAGGCCATCGTCCAAATACGGGGTAAAGTCGGCTAGGTTGTTGGTGATGAGTCTGGCTCCGGCGGCAATGGCGTGGGCGGCAATCATTCGGTCGAAGGCTTTGGCGCGACCGGGGTATTTGGCGGTAAGCCTGCCAAATACGTTGCCCGCTGCCCGGTCAAACGGCAGCACGTCGATAAGCTGTCCGGCCTGCTCGACATTGAAGCCGAGTTTGTAGAGGCCCACGGCGAATTCCGCCCACACGATACTGCTGACGACGATTTCACCGCGCCGAAACTGTCGCAGCCGTTCGCCAATTGCTGGCGGTTTTTTCTTGACAATATAGATCAGGATATTAGTGTCGAGCATTCCTTTGATGCTCATGACCAGTCTCTTTCGGGAAGGTCGGCCTCAATGCGCTGCCCGTCGTACTTGTCGCTAACGGAAAACAGGAAGTTCACGAAGCTGTCCAGCGTCTCGGCGGCTGGTTCGATGATGACCTTTCCTCCGTCGCGGGTTACGGTAAGTTCGGTTTCCGGCGGGTAGGCGAATTGGGCCGGAAGCCGCACGGCTTGCGAGTTTCCGGCCTTGAATTGTCTGGTGTGAAATATGACGCTGCGCACGGCGGGCATGTGTTTGATCTCCTGCTATGTATAAACATGGTAGCACATGGAAGCTGTTTCGGGGCAAGGCCGTCCTTTCTTCCACAGCCTCCTCTGCCGTCAGGGGAGAGGAGGTAAAAGCAGGGCCAATCACCCCGCCGCCAGCCAGCCGGACTTGCCACCGCGCTTTTCCAGCAGGCGCACGCCGCTGATGACCATGCCGCGGTCAACGGCCTTGCACATGTCGTAGATAGTCAGCAGGGCGATTTGCACGGCGGTCAGGGCTTCCATTTCAACGCCGGTGGGGCCGGTGGTTTCGGTCAGGGCGGTGCAGACGATGGCGGCGGGGGCGTCCGCGTTAGCAGCTTCTTGCGCGCTGGCCGGGCGTTCCTCGAAGTCCAGGGTGACGCGTGTCAGGGCGATGGGGTGGCACAGCGGAATCAGCTCGCTGGTCTTTTTGGCGGCCATGATGCCCGCCACGCGCGCCACGCCCAGCACGTCGCCCTTGTGTGCGTCGCCCGCGCGGATGAGCGCCAGGGTTTGCGCGCGCATGTCGATGCGCCCTTGCGCTCGCGCCATGCGGCAGGTGGCGGGTTTGCCGCCCACATCGACCATGTGGGCCTGGCCCCGGTCGTTGAAATGGGTGAGCGCGGAGAGATCGGCAATAGCGGCGGGCATGGTGAAAAGACCGGTATGACGCCGGGAACGCCCCGGCGCTTCGTGCATCATAGGGGCATGATG
>JAIRQU010000148.1 GCA_031256305.1 Burkholderiaceae bacterium | reverse complement strand
ACCGCATTACTTAGAGCAAGTCTATGCTGTAGTCCGTGACGAATCCAGATGAGCCTTCCAGCGCAGCGCGCGCAGAAAAACACCCGCATTGGCGCATCGAGGGCATTGCCTATGACGCTATCGACCACAGCCGGGTGGCTGGTGACGAGTTGTTGTTCTACTTGCTGGCCAGCGCGTCGTTTGTCGAGTCGGGTTCGGACACCTACACGCGCAATCTGGTGACGCATTTCGCCGATCAACCGGAGATGGGGCAGTGGCTGTTGGCGCACTGGGAGCCAGAGGAATTGCAGCATGGCCGCGCGCTGGGGCGTTACGTGCAGGCGGTGTGGCCGCAATTTCCTTGGCAGGTGGCATACGACAATTTCATGGCCGAGTATGCACGCCTGTGCACGGTGGAGGCGCTGCTGGCGGGCGCGCTTGAAATGGCGGCGCGCTGCGTGGTGGAAATGGGCACGAGCACCTATTATCAGGCGCTGCGCATGCTGGCCGAGCGCGCCGATGAGCCAGTGTTGACTGGCTTGCTGGAGCGTATTCGCGCCGACGAGGTTGGACATTACAAGCGCTTTTTGGCTTATTTCAAAACGCTCAAGGCGAGCCAGCCGGTTTCGCGCTGGCGCGTGGCGCGGGCGCTGGGCGCGCGCCTGAAGGAGTTGCGCGAGAGCGATTCGGACGTGGCGCTGCGCCATGTTTGGGCATATGCCCATGAAAAGGGCGCTGAACTTTTCCCCAATGGCGTACAGCCGTTTGATGTCCTGCGCCAGAATCTGTTCGAGCAGGTCAGCCAGTGCTTGCCCATTGAGCAGGCGGTGCGCATGACGCTCAAGCCGCTGATGCTGCCGCACCGCGTGGAAAGCCGTTTGCAAACGCCGCTGGCCTGGCTGGGGCGGCGGGCCATGATGGCTTAGGAAAAAATGGACGGGCGGGCGCAGGGGTTGTCTGGAGGCAAAAGGCGGAAGAATCTCTCGCGCGCATGGCAAGTCCGCTAGACTGCCAACTTTTGCGCCAATTTTCTTTCGCCCCGCTGTTTCGCCGTGCGCCTCGATTCGATCAAGCTCTCCGGTTTCAAATCTTTCGCCGAACCGACCAATTTCATGCTACCCGGTCAACTGGTGGGCGTGGTGGGACCCAACGGCTGCGGCAAGTCCAACATCATGGACGCCGTGCGCTGGGTGCTGGGCGAGTCGCGCGCCAGCGAGCTGCGCGGCGAATCAATGCAGGATGTGATCTTCAATGGCACCACGACCCGCAAGCCGGCCAGCCGCGCCAGCGTGGAGCTGGCGTTCGACAATGCGGCGCACCGTGCGGGCGGGCCGTGGAACCAGTTCGCCGAAATTTCCGTCAAGCGCGTGCTCACGCGCGATGGCGCCAGCAGCTATTACATCAACAACCAGCCGGTGCGCCGACGCGATGTGCAAGACGTGTTTTTGGGCACGGGCCTGGGGCCGCGCGCCTACGCCATCATCGGGCAGGGCACGATCAGCCGCATCATCGAATCGCGCCCGGAAGAGTTGCGCCTGTTCCTGGAAGAAGCCGCGGGCGTTTCCAAATACAAGGAGCGCCGGCGCGAAACCGAAAACCGCCTGACCGACACGCGCGAGAACTTGACGCGCGTGGAGGACATCCTGCGCGAGCTGACGGCCAACCTCGACAAGCTGGAACAGCAGGCCGCCGTCGCGCAGCAATACCAGGGTTTGCAAGCGGACGCGCGTCTCAAGCAGAACCAGCTTTGGTATCTCAAGCGCGCCGAGGGACTGGATGGGCAGGATCGCATCCGCGCCGAGGCCGCGCAGGCCGCCGCCGATCTGGACGCGCGCGCCGCTCAATTGCGCGGCACCGAGGCCGATCTGGAAACCATTCGCCAGTCGCACTATGCGGCCGGCGATGCCGTCAACCAGGCCCAGGGTCTGCTCTACGAGGCCAGCGCCGAGGTCGGAAAACTCGAAGCCGAAATCCGCTACGTGGTCGAAGGCCGCCAACGCGCCCAGGCGCGGCTGGTCCAACTGGACGAGCAGGCCGCGCAATGGGGTGCGCGCCGGGCCGAGGCCGCGGGCGAAATCGAAACCCTGGCCGGGCAGGCCGAGCAGGCCGAGCAAGCCGCTGCCGCGCTGACCGCGCAACTTGACGAGCGCCAGCAGGCGCTACCGGATATGCAAGACGCGCTGCGCGCCGCGCAAGCCGCGGCCGCGCAGCAGCGTGATCTGGCCGCACAGGTGCAGCAGCAGATTCAGGTGCTGGCCGCCGAGCAGCGCGGCATCGAGGAGCAGTTGCGGCAAATCGAAACCCGCAGCGAGCGATTGGCGGTTGACCAGAGCGCGCTGGCCGCGCCTGATGGGCAGCAGTTGGCGCAGCAGCAAGCGCAATTGGTCGCCGTCCAGGCCGCCGCTGAACAGGTTGACGCGCGGCTGGAAGACTTGCAGGCCGCCACGCCTCGGCTCGACGAGGAGCGGCAAGCGCGCGGGGCCGCCGTCAATGCCGAAGCCGCGCGCCTGACCGACTTGACGGCGCGGCTGGAGGCGCTGCGCGCATTGCAGGACAAGGTCAAGACCGACGGCAAATTGCAACCCTGGCTGGCGCGGCACGGGCTGGAGCATCTGCCCGGCCTGTGGACGCGGCTGCACGTCGAGCCGGGCTGGGAAGACGCGCTGGAAGCCGCGTTGCGCGAGCGTCTGGCGGCGCTGGAGGTCGGCCGGCTGGAAACCGTGCGCGCCTTTGCCGCCAGTGCGAGCGGCCAGAGCAGCGCTCCGCCCGCGCGGCTGGCGTTCTACAGCCCGCCGTCCGCGCCCATGACTGTTCCTGTTGCCGACGCCATCAGTTTGCCGCCGCTGGCGCAGCGCCTGCGCGTGCATGACGCGGCCTTGCAGGCGTTACTGGCTGATTGGATGTCCGGTTGCTACAGCGCATTCAGCCTGGACGAAGCGCTATCCAAACGGGAGCAACTGGGAGCAGGCGAAACCATTTATGTGAGCGCCGGTCATGCCGTCAGCCGTCACGGTGTGAGCTTTTATGCGCCCGACAACGAGCAGGCCGGGTTGCTGGCGCGCGCACAGGAAATCGAAAATCTGGACAAGCAGGCCCGCGCGCAGGCGCTGATCGCCGAGGAAGCGCGCAACGCTCAGGTCAAGGCCGAAGCCGCCTACAGCGACGTATCCGGGCAACTGGCCGCCGTGCGGCGCGAAGCCGCCGAAACGCGCGAACGCGCCCACGCGCTGCAAGTGCAAACGCTGCGGCTGACGCAGCAGGCCGAACAGACGCGCGCGCGCGGCGAGCAGATTCAGTCTGATCTGGCCGAGCTGGACGCGCGCGCCCAGGACTTGCAGGAGCGCCGCATGCAAGGCGAGGGGCGCTTCGAGGAACTGGACTTGCACCTGGCCGACGCGCAGGAGCACCAGGCGCGCGGGGATGAGCGCGTCACCGATGCCGAACGGCGCTTGACCGAGGCGCGCGAGCAATTGCGCGGGTTGGA
>JAIRQU010000145.1 GCA_031256305.1 Burkholderiaceae bacterium | reverse complement strand
CCCAGCCGCTGGGCGGGCAAGGGCATTTGGCTTTCGATGGCCTGGGGCAGTTCGGCTTCCATTTGACCGATGATCTCGCGCTCATCCCCGGCTTGGTCACTGCGGACGGCCTGGAAGGTGTCCAGCGCGCGGCCATCGCGCGTGTTGTGGATGCGCGCGTCCAGAATCGAAAAGCCGGCGCGGTCGAAATAGCCGCAGATGCGCGCGAACAGGTCGCGCCGGTCGGCGGTATAGACCAGCACTTGCAAGCCTTCGCCGATGGGCGAGCGGCGCGCCCGAACGCATGTGCCGGACGCTTGTTTGCGCCCGGCCGCGCCGGATGCGGGCGAGGCGTTGGCGCACTGCGGTTGGGGCGTTACGCCATGTGGCAACATGCGCGCGTGCCAGGCGATTTCGTCCGGGGCGTGGCGCTGAAAGTAGCCCGCCTCCAGCGTTGCCCACAGCGCCCGCGGGTCTTGCGCATCACCGGCGCGCGCCAGCAGCGCCAGCGCCTCGCGCTTGCGCGCTTCAATCAGCGCGTTGGCGTCGGGCGCGTGGCCGCCCAGCGCGCGCGCGGTGATCTGGTAGAGGTCTTGCAGCAGCTTGCCTTTCCAGGCGCTCCAGACTTTGGGCGAGGTGCCGCGAATATCGGCCACGGTCAGCAGATACAGCGCTGTCAGGTTGCGCTCGCTGCCCACCAGCCGGGCAAAGGCGCGGATTACATCGGGGTCGCTGATATCTTCCTTTTGCGCGACGCGGCTCATTTCCAGGTGGTGGCGCACCAGAAATTCGATCAACTTGGCGTCTTGCGCGGCAAGGCCGTGGTGGCGGCAAAAGCGCCGCGCTTCAAGCGCGCCCAGCGCGCAATGGTCGCCGCCGCGCCCCTTGGCAATGTCGTGGAACAGCGCCGCTACGTACAGCAGCCAGGGCTGGTCCCAGCCCGCCGCCAATTGCGAGCAGAACGGGTACTCGTGCGCGTGTTCGGGCATGAAAAAGCGCCGCATGTTGCGCACCACCATCAGGATGTGCTGGTCAACGGTATAGACGTGAAACAGGTCGTGCTGCATTTGCCCCACCACGCGCCGGAATGGCCACAGGTAGCGCCCAAGCACGCTGGTCTGATTCATCAGCCGCAGGCCATGCACGATGCCTTGCGGCTGTTGCAGAAATTCGATGAACGCGCGGTGGTTGGCCGCATTGCTGCGAAAGGCGTGATCCATCAAGGCGCGGGCGTTGTAGAACGCGCGCAGCGTGCGCATGGACAGGCCGCGCAGGCCGGGCGTTTGCGCGTAAACCAGAAAGGTGGCCATGATGGCGCGGCGGTCGGTTTGGTACAGGTCGTTGCGCGCGATGTCCAGCAGGCCGTCCCGGTCGAAAAAGCGTTCGTCAATGCGCCGCGGCGCGGGCAGCGCCTGGCCGTGCGCGGCGCGCAAATGTTCTTCGATGCCTTGCAACAGGATTTGGTTGAGCTGCGTGATCGCCTTGGCGCTCCAGTAATAACGGCGCATCAGCAACTCGCTGGCGCGCTCGACGACCCGGCCCTGACTGTCCACGCGGTCAACCAGACCCAGACCCTGCGCCACGGCGGTTTGCAGGTCGAAGATCAGCCGGTCCTCGCGCCGTCCGGCGGCCAGGTGCAGCCGGGCGCGGATGTGCGCCAGCAGCGCCTCGTTATGCCGCAGTTCGCGCACTTCGCGCATCGTGGCCAGACCCGCGCGCGCCAGGTCGTCCCAACGGTGGCCGATGCCCGCTGCCCGTGTCAGCCAGCCGATGATGTGCAAATCACGCAGACCGCCGGGCGATTCCTTGCAGTTGGGTTCCAGCGCGTAGGGCGAGTCCTCGTATTTGAGGTGGCGCTGGTGCATTTCCATTTGCTTGGCATTGAAGAAATCCAGCGAATCGAGCCGCGCCGCAAAGCGCGCGCGCAAGTCCTGAAACAAGGCACGGTCACCGGTGACTTGCCGCGCTTCGAGCAAAGCCGTTTGCACCGTTATGTCCTGCGCGGCTTGTATCAGGCATTCCTCGACGGTGCGCACGCTTGAGCCAAGGTCCAATCCCAGGTCCCAGCAGCGGCTGATGAAATCCTCGATGCGCTGGCGCAGCGCCGCATCGGCGGCGGGCGCGGCATCGGGCGGCAGCAGCAACAGCACATCAACGTCCGAATAGGGAAACAGCTCACCGCGGCCATAGCCACCCACCGCCGCCAGCGCTAGGCGCTCGTCCATGCCGCAGGCGCGCCACAGCGCGCGCAGCGCGCCATCGGTCAGGCGCGCCAGCCGGGCCAGGGCTGGGCGCGTGCTCCGGGCGGGGACAATGTCGTCGCGCAGCGCCGTCAGCAAAGCGGTTTTGCGCTGGCGGTAGTCCGCGCGCAGCGTTTGCAAGGCGTTCTGCGGCGAAACGGCGATGGCGGCGCTCATAAGCAGCCTGAATTAAACCGCGCGGGCGGCAGACCCCATTACCCCGGCAGCGGGGTGGGCTGCGGCAAGCTCTTGACGAACCCCGGCAGCGGCGGCATTTGCGGCGAAAGCGACAGCACTTCGTAGCCCGTGGGCGTTACTGCTACCGTGTGCTCCCATTGCGCCGACAGCGAATGGTCGCGCGTGACGATGGTCCAGCCATCGGCCAGCTCTTTGATTTCGCGCCGCCCGGTGTTGACCATCGGCTCGATGGTAAAGATCATGCCTGGTTCCAGCGCATCGCCCGCGCCCGGCTTGCCGTAATGCAGCACCTGGGGGTTCTCGTGAAAGTTGCGCCCGATGCCGTGGCCGCAGAACTCGCGCACCACCGACAGGCCGTGCTCTTCGATGAACTGCTGAATCGCGTGACCGATGTCGCCCAGATGCGCGCCGGGCCGCACCTGCTCAATGCCCAGCCACATCGCCTCATAGGTCAGCGCGCACAACCGCCGCGCGGCAATCGAGCACTCGCCGATCTCGAACATGCGGCTGGTATCACCGTACCAGCCTTCGGGCGTGATGACGGTGACATCCACGTTCACGATGTCGCCCCTTCTGAGCTGCTTGTCCGACGGAATGCCGTGGCACACCACATGGTTGACCGACGTGCATACGTGCCCCGGATACGGCGGATAGCCTTGCGGCTGATAGCCGATGGTGGCCGAGCGCGTGCCTTGCCGCGCCATCGCCTGCGCGCACAGGCGGTCGATCTCCCGCGTGGTGATGCCGGGCTTGACGTGCGGCGCAATGGCATCCAGCACCTGCGCGGCCAGACGACACGCCGCGCGCATCGCCGCCACGCCGGCCTCGTCCTTGATCGTGATGGTCATGCGGGCATTATCCTTGTCCTTGCTGGATCTGGATCAAGGAGCGCCGCGCTTTCGCGCCAAAACCGCAAACGCGCGCGCAAACAGGCTTATGACTAGCGCACGCCCGCCGCCTGTCCATTCAATCAGGGGATGCAGTGTTGCCGGACCTGCTCATATCCCCAGTCGATCCACGCCATGAGCGCTTGCAGATCGGCGCGCTCGACGGTGGCGCCGCACCAGATGCGCAGGCCCGGCGGCGCGTCCTTGTAGGCGTTGATGTCGTAGGCGACGCCTTCCTGTTCCAGCAACGCGGCGATGCGCTGGACTTGTTCGGGCGGCAGATCCAGCGTCAGGCACACACTGGTGCTGGAGCGCGTCTGCGCCGTTTGCGCCAGAAAGTGCATCCAGGGCCGTGCGGCCACGAAATCCTCGATGACCTTCAGATTGGTCTGGCTGCGCGCGATGGCGCCGGGTACGCCGCCGATGCGCTCGCACCACGCCAGCGCGTCCAGCCAGTCGGCCACGCACAGCATGGAGGGGGTGTTGATGGCGGCGCCGTCAAACACCCCTTCGAGCAGCTTGCCTCCCGCGGTCAGGCGGAAAATTTTGGGCAGCGGCCAGGGAGGGGTATAGCTTTCGAGCCGCTCGACCGCGCGCGGACTCAGAATCAACATGCCGTGCGCGCCTTCCCCGCCCAGCACCTTTTGCCATGAAAACGTGACGACATCCAGTTTGCGCCAGGGCAAATCCATGGCAAAGATGGCCGAAGTGGCGTCGCAAATGGTCAGGCCCGCGCGCGGGTCGGCGATCCAGTGGCCGTGCGGCACACGCACGCCGCTGGTGGTACCGTTCCAGGCAAAGACCACGTCGTGCGCGAAGTTCACGCGCGTCAAATCGGGCAGCGCGCCGTAAGGCGCTTCGTGGCGCGTGACATCGGTCAGCCTGAGCTGGTTGACCGCGTCATTGATCCAGCCCGCGCCGAATGATTCCC
>JAIRQU010000135.1 GCA_031256305.1 Burkholderiaceae bacterium | reverse complement strand
TCTCCCTAAGTTTGAAACCGTCTTTTCAAACGGACCTGACGCGTTGGAATCAAGGCCGTTTGAGAAGACGACTGGGTTGCCATCCGATGAAGGCCGCGCGTGCCTTAACGGAGAATTTTTAATTTTAGTTTGTCGCCCCGGTTGACGCACACGCTTTTCCCCTGGCTAGCCGGCGGGGATCAAAAAGAAGAATGCCGCCCGCAGCGCCGCCAGCGTCGCAGGCACCCCGGACGGGTTTAGCCTGCGCGGCATATCTTGAGCATGTTGGTGCCGCCGGGCGCGCCCATCGTCTCGCCGCAGGTAATGGCGTACACGTCGCCCGTCTGCACGATGCCGTGTTCCTTGAGCTGCGCCTCGGCTTGCGCCAGGGCGGCGTCGCGGTCGGCCTCGGCGTCGATCAGCAGCGGATGCACGTTGCGGTACAGCGCCACCTTGCGCTGCGTGGACAGGCGCGTGGTCAGCGCGTACATGGGGATATGCGCGCGATGGCGGCTCATCCACAGCGGGGTAGATCCCGAATCGGTAAGCGCCACGATAGCCTTGGCACCCAGGTGATAGGCGGTAAAGAGCGCGCCCATGGCAATCGCCTGGTCGATGCGCGCGTAGGTGCGCCCGCTGAAGTCGGCATCAAGTTGCTGGTCCTCGGCGGCCTCGGCGGCCTCGCAGACGCGGCTCATCTCCCGCACGGTTTGCAGCGGGTAATGGCCCGACGCGGTTTCGGCGCTGAGCATCACGGCATCGGTGCCGTCGAGCACGGCATTGGCCACGTCGCTGACCTCGGCGCGCGTGGGCACCGGGTTGCCGATCATCGACTCCATCATCTGCGTGGCGGTAATGACCAGCTTGTCTGCCTCGCGCGCCATGCGGATCATCTTCTTTTGCAGCGCCGGCACGGCGGCGTTGCCCACTTCGACAGCCAGATCACCGCGCGCGACCATGATGCCGTCGCTGGCGCGCAGAATTTCCTCCAGATGCGCCACGGCCTCGGTGCGCTCGATCTTGGCAATCAGCGCCGGCGCGCGGCCACTGCCGTCCACGGCCACGGTACACAATTGGCGCGCCATCTCCATGTCGGTGGCGCTCTTGGGAAAGCTCACCGCCACATAATCGGCCTGGAAATTCATCGCGGTTTTGATGTCTTCCATGTCTTTGGCGGTCAGGGCCGGCGCGGTCAAACCGCCGCCTTCCTTGTTGATGCCTTTGTTGTTGGACAGCTCGCCGCCCACGCGCACCAGGGTATGCACCGCTTGGCCCTCGACGGCCCGCACTTCCAGCACGATCAACCCGTCGTTGAGCAGCAGCCGGTCACCGGGCTTGACATCGCGCGGCAGATTCTTGTAATCCAGGCCCACGATATTCACGTCGCCCGGTTCGGCGCGCGCCGCGTCCAGCACGAAAGCCGCGCCCGGCTCCAGCCATACCTTGCCTTGCGCGAACTTGCCCACGCGAATCTTGGGGCCTTGCAGATCGGCCATGATCGCCACTTCCCGTCCCGCGCGGCGCGCGGCCTGGCGCACCAGCGCGGCGCGCTCGATATGGTCTTGCGCAAGGCCGTGGCTAAAGTTCAAGCGCACCACCGAAACGCCGCTCCGAATCATCTGCTCGATCAGCTCGGCGGCGCTTGAGGCCGGACCCAGCGTAGCCACGATCTTGGTGGCGTGACGGAAAAGACGGTTGGATGTGTCCATGAAACTGACTCCTTAAAGGCAAGATTTTCACAAAGTAGGACTGCTGCGCCATACCCGTGGAATACCAACAATTTTCAATGTTGTTCCTGATCTTTGCCAGGCCCTCTCTAGGGTTCACATGCCATACCAGCTTTTGGCGCGGCTGGGCCTGGGACAAGAAAAAACCCGCAAGTCCTTGAAACAAGCGGGTCGGGACCGGAATCGAACTATTCCATGCAACCCGCATGGATTTTGGCGGTGTGTTCCAACAACATTAAAACATATCCCTAAAACTACCCCTTTTTTCTGTTGCTGGAGCGTGTCGCAATCCCGCGACGCTGGAGCGCCAACAGGCATCCAATTAAACCACACCCGGATGCTGGCTCGGCCATTAAATCAGGAACTGACTGCGCTCCTGGCCTTCAATCCATTAGGGAGGCTTGCCGCGCCCTGACCAGGTTTTGCCTGTGGCTGGGTCGCGGTATTTGAGCGCGACCTTGCCTAGCTTCCTACCCTGGCGGCTGCCCGGTGGAAACACCTCATTGATCGTCAAGCCGTGTTGCACGACCAGCTCATGGGCTTGGGCGATGGCTTCCCGATGCCCTGGGGTGACATCCCGGCGCGCCCCTTCCTGGGCTTCTCCGATGACGACCAGGCCGCTATCCTTGAGATCGTGCGCAACTATTTGAACCCCGCCCGACCGAAGGGCTAAACCTGGTTAGGCATCCCCGGAAACGGCCAGAATTTTGCACCAGCCGTTTTTGCCATAGCGGTAAAGCCTTTGCACAATCCACCTCAATCCCGTCACGGTACGTCCCCGTATATCCCAAAATATCTCA
>JAIRQU010000228.1 GCA_031256305.1 Burkholderiaceae bacterium | reverse complement strand
GCGCAATGCGCCGCGATGAAGTCCTTAATGCGCGTGGCATCGGCGGGCAGCGTAGTGACACGGCGCGGCAGCGCCTCAATGCCCTCGAACCGCGCGGGCCGATCAGGTTCGCGGCCCAGCGCCTCCTCAATGGTGGCGGCGAATTTGACCGGCAGCGCCGTTTCCAGCACGATCATGGGCGCCGCGCCGCCCCGATGCTCGCGCGCAACCTTGACGCCGTCGGCGGTGTGCGGGTCGATCATGACATTGTGGCGCGTCCACACGTCGCGGATGGTCGCCAAGCGGTCGGCGTGGGTGCTGCGCCCGCTCTCGAAACCATAGCGCGCGGAAACCCCGGCAAACGCCGAGTCGCCGCTTAAATCAAAGTGCCCCTGCCGTCCCAGCGCATCGCCAAACAGCGCCACGACCCGCGCGCCGTCGCGCCCAAGCAGGTCGGCGATGAATCGCTCGAAATTGCTGGCCTTGCTGATGTCCATTGACGGACTGGAGGTTTCATGCGTCTCCGCCGGACCACGCACGCGATAAACGCCGGTGCGAAAGAACTCGTCGAGCACGTCGTTTTCATTCGTGGCGACGATCAGGCGCTCGATGGGCAGGCCCATCATGCGCGCCACGTGACCGGCGCAAACGTTGCCGAAATTGCCCGAAGGCACGGCAAAGCGCACCGGCTGATCGTCGCTCGCGGTCGCTTGAAAATAGCCCGCAAAGTAGTACACGACCTGGGCCAGCAGCCGCGCCCAGTTGATAGAGTTGACGCTACCGATTTGATAGCGGCGCTTGAAGTCCAGATCGGCGCTGACGGCTTTGACGATGTCCTGGCAGTCGTCGAACACGCCTTCGACGGCGAGGTTATGAATGTTGAGGTCTTGCAGGCTGTACATCTGCGCCTGCTGAAAAGCGCTCATGCGCCCGCACGGACTGAGCATGAACACCCGAATGCCGCGCTTGCCGCGCATGGCGTATTCGGCGGCGCTGCCGGTGTCGCCGCTGGTCGCGCCCAGGATATTGATCTGCCGGCCCCGGCGCGCCAGTTCATACTCGAACAGGTTGCCCAGCAACTGCATCGCCATGTCCTTGAAGGCCAGCGTGGGGCCGTTGGACAGGGCTTGCAGATAGAAACCGTCTTCCAGTTTTCTCAAAGGCGTAATCTGCGGTGCGCCAAACGCAGCCTCGGTATAGGTTTTGTCGCAAATTGCCCTGAGGTCGGTCGCCGGAATATCGTCAATGTAAAGCGAGAGCACCGCGTGCGCCAGCGCAGCGTAGCCCTGACGGGCGTACAGCGCGCGCCAATCAGCCAGCGTGCGCGCGTCGGTGCGCGGGTAGCGTTCAGGCAGATACAGCCCGCCATCGGGCGCCAAGCCCTCCAGCAGGATGTCGCAGAACTTGTGGGGCGTGGCATCGCCCCGGGTGGAGAGGTAGTTCATCCTAGAAACGGTAGTTGAATGCGCCCGCCAGTGCCGGGATCGGCGTGCCAGGCAAGACGCGAGGACGCGGCAGGCTCATGCCTGCAAGGACGAGCAACGCCGCATGGCGCGGCGAGCGCGGCGCTGGCGGGCGCATAGCGGCCTCACTTTGAAGGTGAGACTGATCGAAGGAAAAACCGTGGCGTCCATATGAGGTTGCCAAGACAAAAGAGCGATCAACTGCCGTTTCTAGGATCATGCCAGTTCTTCCTTGCGGATGCGCACGATGGGCGCGAGCACGCCGGGCAGCGCCTGCAATTGCGCCTGGGCGCAGTCCATGTCGCCTTCGCGCGCCTCGTGGGTGAGGATGATGAGGTCAGTCTGCGGGTCGTTACCCGCGCCGCTCACTTCGTCGGCTTCGCGTTGCAGCAGGGCGTCGATGCTGATGCCCGTTCCGGCCAGCACGGCGGCCACGCGCGCCAGCACGCCAGCCTGGTCGGCTACGCGCAAACGCAGGTAATAGCCGGTAACGGTTTGGGCCATCGGCAGCACGCCCACGTCGCGCAACGCGCCAGGCTGAAAGGCCAGATGCGGCACGCGTTGTTGCGGGTTGGTGGCGGCCAGGCGCGTGATGTCCACCAGATCGGCAATCACGGCGCTGGCGGTCGGCTCGCTGCCCGCGCCCTTGCCGTAATACAGCGTGGTGCCCACCGCGTCGCCGTGAACGACCACGGCGTTCATCGCGCCTTCCACGTTGGCGATCAGACGCCGCGCGGGGATCAGCGTTGGATGCACGCGCAATTCAATGCCCTGCCCTTCGCGCCGGCGCGTAATGCCCAGCAGCTTGATGCGATAGCCCAGTTGCCCGGCATAGCGGATGTCGGAGGCGGCCAGCCTGGTGATGCCCTCGATATACGCCTTGTCGAACTGCACCGGAATGCCGAATGCGATGGCGCTCATCAGCGTGAGCTTGTGCGCGGCGTCTATGCCTTCGATGTCGAAGGTGGGGTCGGCCTCGGCGTAGCCCAGGCGCTGCGCGTCCTTGAGCGCGGCGTCGAAATCCAACCCCCGGTCGCGCATTTCGGAAAGAATGAAATTGGTGGTGCCGTTGATGATGCCGGCCACCCATTCGATGCGGTTGGCCGTCAGCCCTTCGCGCAGCGCCTTGATGATGGGAATGCCTCCAGCCACCGCGGCTTCGAACGCGACCATGACGCCCCGGCGCTGCGCCGCCTCGAAAATTTCGGTGCCATGCACCGCCAGCAGCGCCTTGTTGGCCGTGGCCACGTGCTTGCCCGCGGCAATGGCCTCCAGCACCAATTGCCTGGCGATGCCGTAGCCGCCGATCAGCTCAATGACGATGTCGATGTCCGGGTTGGCGATGACCGAGCGCGCATCGCCGGTGACCGCCACGCCGGGGCCGACGATGGCCTGCGCGCGCGCGGCGTCCAGGTCGGCCACCATCGCAATCTCGATGCCGCGGCCCGCGCGGCGCCTGATTTCTTCCTGGTTGCGCCGCAGCACGCTGAACACGCCGCTGCCCACGGTACCGATGCCCAGCAGACCCACGCGCACGGGCGGTAATTCATTTTTCAGCATAGATAGACTCTTCTCCCTTGTCCTTGGTCAGGCGCTTTTTGCACGCGCGGCGGTTTCCTTGCGGTTGTCCAGATCGGCTACCGGCGCGCTGGCCGAGGCGGATATGGCGCGCCGGGCGCGGTATTGCGCCAAAAATTTGGCCAGCCGCTCAATGGCTTCGCGCAACTGATCCTCGTGCGGCAGAAACACCACGCGGAAATGCTGATTGTCCGGATAGTTGAAGCCCGATCCCTGCACCAGCATAACGCGGGTGGCGCGCAGCACTTCCATGAAGAATTGCCGGTCGTCCTCAACCGGATAAATTTTGGGATCAAGCCGGGGGAACATATACAGCGAAGCCTGCGGCTTGACGCAGGTAACGCCCGGAATCCGCGTAATCAACTCATAGGCCAGGTCGCGCTGGCGGCGCAAACGCCCGCCTTCGCAC
>JAIRQU010000206.1 GCA_031256305.1 Burkholderiaceae bacterium | reverse complement strand
ATTCCCGCCGGGGTTGCGCGAGGCAAGTCGTCGATGCGCATGTCGCGTATTCTTTCAACAAAGTAGCCAGCCATGACGTTTGCCCCCTCTTGCGCGGCCCCGCCGGCGTTGCCGGAACCGGGTCGCGGCGGCGCGCCGCTGGATTCTTCGGAAAACGTGCTGGCGCGCTTGCCGGTTGACCTGGACGAGCGCCTGCATTTCGCGCAGGGCGAAGTGATTTTGACAGATCAACGGCTTGCCGCCAAAACGCCGGGGCAAGCAGCATGGCGCGACTGGCCGCTGGACGGCAATTTGCGCTTGACGCATCAAGATCACGCCGGGGTTGGGCATTTGCAGCTTGCCGATGCCAGTCATCTGCTGGCGGCCGGGCATTTCACGCTGACGCACGATCCGGCGGCGCGGCAATTGCTGGCGGCGTTTGCCTGCGTGCAAACTGCGCGGGCCGGGGAGCGGCCCTTGGACTCAGCCGCCCCGCAAACGCAAGAGCGCACCGCGCCAAAGCATGAGCACGGCGCGCCGGGGGAACCGCCGTCATCGACCTGGGCGCTGCTGCGGCTGTGGCGTTTTGCGCATCCCTACCGCTGGCCGCTGGCGGCGGGGTTCGCGTTGACGCTGATAGCGACCGCCGCAACGCTGGTGCCGCCGTACTTGACCATGCCGCTGATGGACCGGGTGCTCATTCCGTTCCAGAACGGCCATGCCATCGACGTGCGGCTGGTGGCGCTGCTGCTGACCGGGCTGCTGGGATCGTCACTGCTGGCGTGGGCGCTGGGCTGGGCCAAGACCTACATTTTGGCGCTGGTTTCCGAGCGCATCGGTTCGGATTTGCGCACCGCCACTTACGAACATTTGCTGCGCCTGTCGCTGGAGTACTTCAGCGGACGGCGCACGGGCGACCTGATGGCGCGTATCGGCAGCGAAACCGACCGCATCAACGTCTTCTTGTCGCTACACCTGTTGGACTTTGCCACCGACGTGCTGATGATGCTGATGACGGCGGTGATTCTGTTTTCCATCAATCCCATACTGGCGCTGGTTACGCTGGTGCCGCTGCCGGTCATCGGCTGGATGATCCACCAGGTGCGCGACCGGCTGCGCACCGGCTTCGAGAAGATCGACCGCGTCTGGTCCGAGGTGACCAATGTGCTGGCCGATACCATTCCCGGCATCCGCGTGGTCAAGGCGTTCGCGCAAGAGGTGCGCGAGGCGGGGCGCTTCCGCGACGCCAACCGGCGCAACCTGGCGGTCAACGACCGGATCAACCGCCTGTGGTCGCTGTTTTCGCCTACCGTCACGCTGCTGACCGAAATCGGCTTGCTGGTGGTCTGGGCCTG
The DNA here is from genome assembly GCA_031256305.1 of Burkholderiaceae bacterium. Classification (GTDB taxonomy): domain Bacteria; phylum Pseudomonadota; class Gammaproteobacteria; order Burkholderiales; family Burkholderiaceae_C; genus Ottowia. The sequence continues at coordinate 2,045 of JAIRQU010000206.1, read as the reverse complement.
CGGTATCTGGCTGGTCAGCCGCCATCAGGTCACGGTGGGCGTGCTGACCGCGTTCATCGCCTACATCGGGCGCTTTTACACACGGCTCGATTCGATGAGCCGCATCGTCTCGGTGACGCAGAAAGCTGCATCGGGCGCGCGGCGCATCTTTGAAATTCTGGACCATGTTTCCAGCGTGCCCGAACCCCGGAACCCCAGGCCGCTGGCGCGCGTACAGGGCCGCATCGAACTGCGCGGCGTGGGGCTGCGCTACGGCAACCGGTCGGTGATCGAGGGGTTGAACCTGTCCATCGCGCCGGGCGAAATGGTCGGCCTGGTGGGGCACAGCGGGGCGGGCAAGAGTACCCTGGTCAACCTGATCTGCCGTTTTTACGACGTGTCGCAGGGCGCGATTGAGGTCGATGGCATCGACGTGCGCGACATGCGCGTGGCCGACTACCGCCGCAACATCGGGCTGGTGTTGCAGGAGCCGTTCCTGTTCTTTGGCACCGTGGCCGAAAACATCGCCTACGGCAAGCCCGATGCCACGCGCGAGGAGATCATCGCCGCCGCGCGCGCCGCGCACGCGCACGAGTTCATCCTGCGCCTGCCGCAAGGCTACGACTCGCTGGTGGGCGAGCGCGGGCAGGGCCTATCGGGCGGCGAGCGCCAGCGCGTGAGCATCGCGCGCGCCTTGCTGATTGATCCGCGCATCCTGATCCTGGACGAGGCCACCGCATCGGTCGATACCGAAACCGAACGCGAAATCCAGAAGGCGCTGGACAATCTGGTGCGGGGCCGCACCACCATCGCCATTGCGCACCGCCTGTCCACCCTGCGCAAGGCCGACCGGCTGGTGGTGCTGGACAAGGGCGACAAGGTGGAAGAGGGCACGCACGGCGAACTGTTGGCGCGCCGGGGCGTGTACTGGCGTCTGTATCAGGCGCAAGCGCGGCAGGAACAGGCCGAGCGCGAACGTATGTTGCCGCCAGCCGCTGAACCCGCGGCGGGCAGCATTCCCGCGCGCCAGGCCGCTGAGTTGGGCGAGGTTGCTGACGAAGGCGTGCGCGCATGACCGCCGCTACCGATTTCGAGTTGTGCCGCGATGTCTTCGGGCGGCTGACGCTCACCGTGGACGGACAGCAGTACACGGGCGTCGCGCCGGTGCGCGCCTTTCCGGTCAGCGCCGCGCAGGGACCGCTCAGTCTGGTCGATGCAGACGGACGCGAGCTGGCCTGGGTGCCCGATCTGGCCGCGCTTGACGCGCCGCGCCGCGCGTTGATCGAAGCGGCGCTGCAAACGCGCGAATTCATGCCCGTCATCCAGTGCCTGCTTTCGGTCAGCAGTTTTTCTACCCCCAGTGCCTGGGACGTGGAAACCGACCGGGGCCGCACGCAACTGACGCTCAAGGGCGAGGAAGACATCCGCCGCCTTTCGGCCAACGTCATGCTGATTGCCGACGCGCAGGGCGTGCAATACCTCATCCGCGACGTGCAGGACATGGACCGCCACAGCCGTAAGCTGCTCGACCGGTTTTTGTAGACAGCATAAGACACTTGCGTGAATATGCGGGCTTTACTTCAATGGCACCGTTGAAAACAGGAATTCTTATGACAGATGGAACAACTTTCCCCACAATATCGTCGCTTGATGAATATTTAAATCATGTAAATCGTAAATTCGACAGTGATTCGTTACCGCCGATTTTATTTCGAGGGCAACGGGAAGATTGGTCTCTTCTTTCAAGATTGGCACGTATAAAACCAAAAAAATGTTTCGAATTTGTTAAAAATAACATGTATCAAAAAATAGAAGATCAAATGTTAAAAGAGTTCAAACGACGGGCAGTTAATTTAGATTATAAAATAAAAATAGATTGGGATTGGCTGGCATTGGCACAACATCATGGTATGGCAACTCGATTGTTGGATTGGACAGAGAACCCATTGGTGGCTTTATGGTTTGCCGTTAGGAATCCAGTAAAAGATAAAAATAAAAGTGGAGTGGTATGGGTGCTTAATAACTTTACTGAATATTATATTGATTATTCGTTCAATGAAAATCCT
>JAIRQU010000161.1 GCA_031256305.1 Burkholderiaceae bacterium | reverse complement strand
GAGCCGCTGGAACCGAGCACATTGCCAAAGCGCACTGCCACGTAGCGCGTAGCCGGGTGTTCGGGCGCGGCAGCCTGCATGACCAGCTCGGCCAGGCGCTTGCTCACGCCCATGACGTTGGCGGGGTTGACGGCCTTGTCGGTGGAGATGAGCACAAAGCGCTCGGCCCCCGCCTCGCCCGCGATGCGCGCCATAGTCAAGGTGCCCAGCGCGTTGGTGCGCAGGGCTTCGATTTCGTTGCGCGATTCCATCATCGGCACGTGCTTGTAGGCGGCGGCGTGCAGCACGGCCTGCGGCGGGTGCGCGGCGACGATGGCGCGCACTCGCGCGGCCTCGCGCACGCTGGCGGTGTAGTACAGCGCCTCCAGCGCGGGGTATTCGCGGCGCAGGGTTTGTTCGAGCTGGTAGGTGGCGTATTCGGACTGGTCCACGCACACCAGGCGCGCCACGCCGAAGCGCGCGATTTGCCGGCACAGTTCCGAACCAATGGAGCCGCCCGCGCCGGTAACCAGTACCGTGCGCCCAGAAAACAGCCCGGCCAGCCCGCGCATGTCCAGCTGCACCGGCTCGCGGCCCAGCAGGTCTTCCAGTTGCATCCGGCGCAGTCCGCCCTGGCCGCCGCTTGCTGCGCCCGTTGCGCCGGTGCGCAGCCATTCGTCGGCGGCGGGCAGGGTCAGCAGGTTCAGCCCCGCGCCCGCGCCGTTGAGCAACGCCTCGCGCCGCGCCGGAGCGCCCGGCGGCCCGGCCAGCAGCACGGCGGTTACGCCCAGTTCATGCGCGATGCCGGTCAGCCGGTCGGCGGCGCCCAGCACGGGCACGCCGCGCACGCTACGCCCGGTATCGGACGCCAGCGGCGAAACGATGCCCGCCACGCGCCAGCCGGGCACGCTTTTCAAGGTCAGTAGGGCGCGGTCGGCTTCGTCAAGCGTACCCTGCACCAGCAGGGGCTGCCCGGCCAGCGGCTGCGCTTGCGCGTGTTCAGCAAACGTGCGCCAGGCCGCGCGCGCGGCCATCAGCAGCACCAGCGTGAGCAGCGCGGCAATGGGAAACACCGCGCGCGGGAAACCGTCCACGCGCAGCCCCATGATGGCCGCGATGGTGAGCAGTTCGCCCAACAGCACGCCGCCAGCGATGCGCCGCGCGTCGCCCAAGCTGATATAGCGCCAGGACTGGCGCGGCACGCGCAGCAGGGTCAGGCCCAGCGCCATGCCGACAAGGGCGATGGGCAGGGTTAGCCAGACCTGGCCGCGGTAGTCTGGCGGGATGTCGAAATTAAAACGCAGCCAGAATGACGCCAGCCAGGCCAGCGCCGTTAGCGACAGGTCGGGCAACCAGCTTTTGCTGGCCACGCTGCGCACCAGGCCGGTGGTCAGGCGCGTCATGAAACGCGCCCTCAAGTATGAGCGGGTGCTCTTGGACTGCGGGTTGCGCCGCATCAGCATGTCCGGCCTTCCCCGCCCTGACCGGGCGATTGCGGCGCACGCGCGCCCAGCAGCGCCAGTAGCGTGCGTGCGATGATGCGCAAATCGCCCGCCATGTTGTGCCGCCGCACGTAATCGAGGTAATAGCGTTGTTTGACGGGCAGCACGTCGCGCACATAGACGCGCTCCGGGTCCTCGCCGCGCGCGCGCGCGGCGGCCAGCAGGCGTTCCTCGTCGCGGAATTCGATGGCCGCCCGGTCTGTCATGCCGGGCCGCACCGACAGCACCGCGCGCCGCACGTCGTCGGGGTACAGCGCCATATAGCGCGGCACTTCCGGGCACGGGCCGACCAGGCTCATGTCGCCGCGCAGCACGTCGATAAGCTGCGGCAGCTCGTCGAGCTTGCCGCGGCGCAGCCACTGGCCGCTGGCGGTGATGCGCGCATCGCCCGCCGCGGTGATCTGCGGGCCGCCATTGGCAATGTGCATGGTGCGGAACTTGTGGATGCGAAACAGCCGCCCGCCGCGCCCGACCCGCTCCTGCCGAAAGAACACCGGCCCCGGCGCGTCGCGCCTGACGCGCAGCGCGATGAACGCCAGCAGCGGCGCCAGCAGCGCCAGACCGAGCGCGGCCAACAGCACGTCCAGCGCGCGTTTGGCACCATCACGGGCGGGGTGGGTCATGATCCTAGAAACGGCAGTAGAACGTGCACGGGCCAGCCGTGCAGCCCAGGAACGGCGTGAGCAGGCAGTCGATGCCATAGAGCGCATCGTCAACCAGCCGCCCCAGCCTACCCAAACGTGTCGCGCCGAAACCGTAGCAGGCGTCGGCAGGCAGAAAGCCGCCGCGCCGGAAAAACCGCCAGCCGTTGCGCCGCGCGCCAAACCGAGCCAATAACGGCTCCAGCACGGTGCGGCCATTGTCCAGCGTAATCAGCCAGCCGCCCGTTTCAAGGTGGTTATGCACGATGTCCGAAAGTGTAGCGCCCAGGTCAGCCGGAGTGGAATCATGCGCGCGGTGTACGCCGCCCAGTACTGACTTGAGCACGATCAAATCCCAGCGTCCATGCAGGTTGCGCACATCCTGCCGCGAGTAATGTATCCGCCGCGCCTGATCAGGCGGCAGCAGGCGCACGTGGCGCGCGCGGATCAGTGGTAGCGCCGCCGGGTCCAAGGCCGAGCATTCCACCTGCTCGGCCAACGGCAGCAGCAGTGGCGCCAGCGACGATTTCGCGCCCACGCCCGCCTCCAGCGCACTGCGGATATGCCGATCACCCTGCGCTTGCACAAAGCGCCGCCACGGCGCGGCCCAAGCCCGCGCGCTCCAGCCGAAACAGGCCCGCGTCAATGCTGCGTCGGTCGCCACGGATTTAGCGCAGTACGGCCCGCAGCGCGGCGATGACACGATCCTGCTCGGCCTCGCTCATCGCGGTAAACAGCGGAATGCTGACCATGCGCTGATACGCCCGGTCGGCCACGGGAAACTGTTCAGGCCGCAAGCCGTAGCAGTCGCGCCAATACGGCTGACGGTGCAGCGGCACGTAATGCACGCTGGCGCCAATGCCCGCGTCGCTCAGGGCCTGGATCACCGCGTCGCGCGTAACGCGGGCTTCGTCGGCCAGCCGGATCACATACAGGTGCCAGGCATGTACGTCGCCCGGTGGCGCATCGGCGGGCAGAATCAGGGGCAGGCCGGTCAGCGCCGCGTGGTAGCGCGCCGCCAATTCCCGGCGGCGCTGGGCAAAACCGGGCAAGCGTGCCAGTTGCACGCGGCCCAGCGCGGCAGCCACGTCGGTCATGTTGTATTTGAAGCCGGGCGCGATGATCTCGTAATACCACGCGGGCGTGCGGCTTTGGAAACGCTCGAACGCATCGCGGCTGATACCGTGCAGCCGCATGACGCGCATCCGCTGCGCCAGCGCCGCGTCGCGCGTGACGGCCATGCCGCCTTCGCCGGTGGTCATGGTCTTGTTGGCATAGAAACTGAACACCGTGGCGCTGCTGGCCAGCGTGCCAATCTGGGAACCGCGCCAAGTGGCCGACAGCGCGTGCGCGGCATCTTCCACCACGCGCAGACCGTGCCGGGCAGCGATGGCATGAATGGCCACCATGTCGCACGCCAGACCGCCGTAATGCACCGGCAGGATGGCTTTGGTGCGCGGGGTAATAGCCGCCTCGATGCGCGCCGGGTCGATGTTGAGCGTAACCGGATCGACATCGACCAGCGCCGCGTCCGCGCCCAGATAGCGCGCCACTTCCACCGTGGCGGTAAAGGTCAGCGTGGGCGCGATGACCTCGTCGCCCGGCCCCACGCCCGCCGCTTCCAGTGCCAGATGCAGCCCGGCGGTGGCGGAGTTGACGGCAATGGCGTGCAGATCAGCGCCCGCGCCTGCCGAGGCGCTGCCGCCCGCCAAAAACGCCGCCAGCTCCTGCTCGAAGGCGCGCGTTTCCGGCCCGGTGGTGACCCAGCCGGAACGCAACGCGCGCCCCACGGCGTCAATCTCGGCCTGGCCAATATCTGGGCGGGCAAAAGGAATAAATGCAGGTTCGGTCATACCGATTTCGATTACCAGGCCAACTGCCGTAAGCAGCGGCGTTTTTGACGAGAAACGGTAGTGTAGTGACGCCAGCGCACCAAGCCGCCACCGGAGCGCATGGAATATCCTCACTGCCCCGGAAAGAAGCGAACCCGCCCGATGTAGGATTGACACATCGGCAGCCGCGGCCACGGACAGCCACGGTCTCGACGTGACTGATAGCCTCTGCCGAGTCTTGTATGACGGGAAAACTCAAGTATTGTACACCATCATGGAAAATCACTCTAACGGCCCATTGACAGGCCTGCGGGAATTGACCCTGCGCGGCATTATTCTTGGTGCGTTAATCACCATCGTCTTTACGGCTTCCAATGTTTATCTGGGATTGAAGGTCGGTCTGACTTTTTCATCATCCATCCCCGCTGCCGTTATTTCGATGGCGGTACTCAAGTTGTTTTCCAAATCGGATATCCTGGAAAACAATATGGTACAAACCCAGGCTTCGGCGGCAGGCACCTTGTCGTCGATTATTTTTGTCCTGCCGGGGCTGGTGATGATCGGTTACTGGCAAGGCTTCCCTTATTGGGAAACGCTGGGCATCTGCGCCGCCGGTGGAATGCTGGGGGTGGTTTTCACCATTCCCCTCCGTCATGCGATGGTGGTAAAAAGCGATCTGCCCTATCCCGAAGGCGTTGCCGCCGCCGAAATACTGCGCGTCGGTTGCGCGACCAGTGCCTCTGATTCTGTTTCTTCTCCTTCCAATGCACCGGCTGAAAAAGGGATGCGTGATATTGCATCGGGTGGCCTCATGAGCGCCGCTTTCGCTTTACTCAGCGGCGGGTTTCGCGTATTGTCCGACAGCGCGGCTTATTGGTTTTCGATTGGCCGGGCTGCCGTGCAATTACCCATCGGTTTTTCCATGGCTTTGCTGGGCGCAGGTTATCTGATCGGGCTGGCCTCTGGTATTGCCATGCTGATGGGGCTGGTCATTGCGTGGGGTATTGCCGTGCCTTGGTTAACGGCAATCACGACGCCTACAGCGGGTCAAACCCTGGCCGATTCCGGTTCCCATGCCTGGGCAACCCAAGTGCGTTTCATGGGAGCGGGTTTGATTGCAATTGCCGCCATCTGGACTTTGATAACCCTGTTCAAACCCATGATGGAAGGCGTAAAAATGTCCTTCTCCTCGTTGCGCGGCGGTTCGCAAGCACGGCAGACGCGGCGCGTGGAACAGGATTTATCGCCGCGCTGGATCATGATTATCACGTTGCTCATCGTGGTGGTACTGGCCATTACGTTTGGCGCTTTCCTCGGTTCAGGCCCGTTAAGCACCGGTTTGTTCTGGCAATTACTGATTTGCGCGGTGTTGTTTGCCGTGATTTTCGGTTTTCTGATTGCTGCGGCTTGCGGTTATATGGCGGGCCTGATCGGTTCATCGGCCAGCCCAATCTCCGGCATCGGTATTATCGGCGTCACGCTGGTATCCCTGTTACTGCTGCTCATCAACAGCGGCAACGGCGTATTGGCCCAGGAAACAGGCGTCAAGTTCACCATCGGGCTGGCTATTTTCATTACCTCGGCGGTGGTTGCCGTGGCGACCATTTCCAACGACAATCTGCAAGACCTGAAAACCGGCTGGCTGGTCGGCGCAACGCCCTGGCGGCAACAGGTGGCGTTGCTGATTGGCTGCGTGGTCGGCGCGGCGGTTATTCCCCCGGTACTGGTTTTACTGTATCACGCCTATGGATTTTCCGGCGCGATGCCGCGCGCCGATATGGATCCGGCGCAAGTATTGGCAGCCCCGCAAGCCACTTTGATGGCGACCATTGCCACCGGCATATTTACCCATAAACTCGACTGGACAATGCTGTTGATCGGCGTTGTCCTGGGTATTGTCATGATTATCATCGACGCGCTGCTCAAAATGCGCGGTGGCAACGCCCGCCTTCCCCCGCTTGCCGGCAGGCGGTGCACGGCCCGGCGGCTTACCGGGACGGGCGGGCGGGGCGTTCGCGCGGTACTGCGTCG